>JBDRDE010000122.1:0-2829 GCA_043821065.1 Candidatus Omnitrophota bacterium | reverse complement strand
CGCTTATTTAAGATATTTTGAGAAGAAGAGCATATACTATCCCACAAGAATAATAGAATATACCCCCAAGGCTGTTGGCCTGCAGTACGAAGATATCTATTTCAGCACCAAAGACGGTCTAAGGCTTAACGGGTGGTTTATCCCGGCCAAAGACGCGAAGATAACCATCCTATTCTCGCACGGAAACGCGGGCAACATAAGCCACCGTGTCCGGATAGCAAAAGTACTAAACACGCTCGGCGCAAACCTCTTCATCTATGATTACAGGGGCTATGGAAAGAGCCAGGGCAGGCCTTCGGAGAAAGGCTTTTATATAGACGCGAGATCGGCTTACGACTACTTGCGCGGCAGGGGAGATGTTGATAAGAAGAAGATCGTTATTTATGGAAAATCCATAGGGGCGAATGTCTCTATATACCTGGCATCGAAGGTCGAAGCGGCCGCGCTTATCTCTGAAAGTGGATTCAGCTCAGCCGCCGATATGGGCGAAAGGATATTTCCGTTCCTGCCTGTAAAATGGCTCCTAACGATAAAATACGACGCCGTATCGAAGATAGAGAATATATCCATCCCAAAATTTATCATACACAGCAAGGATGACGAGATCGTACCCTATGATCTCGGTAAAAAACTGTATGAAGCCGCGCCCGAACCTAAAGAATTTTACGAGATGCGGGGCGGGCATAACGAGGCCGTCTTTATAGATACCGATGAGTTTGTCAGCAGGATAGACGATTTTTTAAGCAGGCACGTGAAATAAGGGCCACAACCGGCGCCAACAGCTTTTTCTTGAATTTAAACTCGATACATAATACAATATCTATACACGATAAAATGAGAAGCGCTAAAAACAGGATAGCATAGATGCAAAACAGACTGGATCTTAAAAGCCCTGCAGTGTTTATCGGCAAACAGGGCAATGGTGTAATTAGCTTTGGCTCAGGCCAGCCGGACCTCCCTCCTCCTAAAGAGGCAATAGAGGGGATAGACATAAGGAAAGACTTAAGATACGGCCTTATACAGGGATCTTGCGCGCTCAGGGAGGCTTTATCAAAAGAGTACCCCGACTCTACCGCGGAGAATTTTGTCATAACGAATGGCGCTTCCGAGGCACTCGATCTTATCTTTAGGTCATGGGGAAAGGGTAAGGTATTGGTCCCAAGGCCTTACTACTATTCTTATCCTGTGGTTATCTCCCTTGCCGGCATGGAGCCTGTATATACCGACCTTGTTGGCGGCAGGATAGATATCGATGATTTCAAAAAGAAGATAAGAGGCTGCAAAGCGGTCTTGATCAATTCCCCGTCTAATCCGACAGGCCGGGTCGAGTCAATGGAGACACTGAAAGAGATAGAGAGGATAACCACCGAGCTCGGGATCTATATTATTTCCGATGAGGTTTATAAGGACCTTATATATGAGCGCGAAAATTATCACATACAGGGAAAACATGTGATCACGGTGAATTCTTTCTCTAAGACCTATGCTATGTGCGGCGTACGAGTGGGCTACCTTTGGAGCGGCGATCAGAAAGTGGCCAACGATGTCATAGACCTAAAGACACACACTTCCATGAATACGAATCTCGTAGGGCAGGATATGGCGCTGCGCGCGATGACCGCGCCAAAGGGCTATATAATCGAACAGCAGAACATCTGGCGCAAGCGCAGAGATTTTATATATAAAGGATTTTGCGACCTGGGATTTGAGCTTTGGAAGCCGGAAGGGGCGTTCTACATATTCCCGAAATGCAAAAATGCCCGTGAATTTATCACAACACTCTACCATGAACACAAAGTGATAGCATATCTAGGAGAGTGGTTCGGGGCGCCGGATCACATCAGGTTAAGTTACGCTCTTGACGAAAAAGAGATCCAGGAAGGGCTTGATAGAATAAAGATCGCGATGAAGAAGGTTCGCTGTTTTTAATTAATAAAATGAGAGCCATACCGATATATCTATCCGTTTTGATCTTATTCGCCGCCACCCCGGCCCTGTCTCAATCAGACGAGCTCGAGATGCAGATCTTCCAGATAAATAACGGAAACTCTAGATCGATCTGCGATGTTGTCAGGGACCTTAAGAGCGATGAAGGCAAGGTAACCTTAGATGCCAACACCGACACGATAGTGGTGCTTGACTATCCTAAAAATGTGGCGCGGATAGCTGAAGTCATAGATAAGCTGGATGTTCGCCAGAGACAGATCAATATAGAGGTCGAGATAGCGGATGTAACTTCCGATCTTGTAAAAGAGCTCGGCATAAAGTCCGGATACGCGGTATTGCCCCGCGGCCGCCTCACCGCGCTCATTGGCGCCAACGACGAAAATAAGGATATCAATACCAGGAAGAGCTTGAAGGTCAGAACGGTGAGTAATAGGCCCGCAAGCCTCCAGGTTACGGTAGATGAGGTCTTTGGCAGCATGATCTATCATCACCACGACAGGCACCATGCGGATACTTATGTGCTGCCCATATATGCCCAAACAGGCGACACCTTGTGGGCCCTGCCCAGAGTCAATAATGACGGTACGATACAGATAAGCGTCTATCCCTCCTCAGGTGTTATCGACGAAGCGGGAGAGCTCAAGCAAAAGTCGGCCATTACGGAGGTGATCGTCAAAAATGGGGAGACGATCGTTATGGCTGGTTATAGCTCATCCGCGGATGAGCGGAAGAAGGCGAAGGTCCCGATAATCGATATCGGAAGATATAAGAAGAGAAGCTCCTCATCCGAAAACCTCTTAATGTTCCTGACCGCCACCATAGTCGAATAGAAAGATAGCCAAAATATCTCCCTCACCACAATAAAATAATAGTTGTATACAA
>JBDRDE010000121.1:0-3019 GCA_043821065.1 Candidatus Omnitrophota bacterium | reverse complement strand
CCCACTATATCAATTATAGAATCTATATCGCCAACCTCATGAAAATGCATATCTTTCAGGCTCTGCCCGTGGACGCGGCTCTCCGCGGCCGCTAGGCGGCTGAATATTGCGCGGGATCCGGCCTTTACCTCTCTGTCCAGCCCGGACTTGTCTATTAAAGCCAGGATATCTTTAAGCGTCCTCTCTTTTTCCCGGGCGGCCTTATCCACGATGACATTGAACTTCGTAGCGGATATCCCTGAGCGCCTCACCTTTGAGCAGGATATCCTGTAATTCTTCAACGGCAGCTTTGCCAGCTCTCGCCTCAAGCGCGCCGTATCCAGGCCCGCGTCTATGAGGCTTCCGAGGAACATGTCGCCGCTTATTCCGCTATAGCAGTCTAGGTATAATATTCTCATGTAAACTCGTTCCTAGCGTATAGCGAATAGCGTTTAGCGTATAGTAAAAAAGGATTTTGTTTTTTCTTTTCTATACGCTATACGCTCTACGCTAAACGCTAATCATATCTTCTTATTTATCATGCTCGCGAGGTAACCCGCGCCAAAACCGTTGTCTATATTGACCACGCCGATACCCGGCGAACAGCTGTTGAGCATAGTAAGAAGCGGGGCTATGCCTTTAAAGCTCGCCCCGTAACCCACACTCGTGGGCACGGCTATAACGGGCTTTGAGACCAGGCCGCCTACAACACTCGCCAGCGCGCCTTCCATGCCGGCGATCACTATGATAACATTCGAATTAGTAAGCTTCTTCTTGTGATCGAGCAGCCTGTGAAGCCCGGCTACGCCCACGTCATATAGGGTCGAGACCCTGTTGCCCATAAGCTCCAACGTCACCTTTGCCTCCTCCGCCACGCGCAGGTCGGCAGTCCCGCCGGTCACTATAAGAACCTCTTTCTTGCTTCTGGGCGCGCGGGTTTCCAGATAGATCATACCCGCAACCTTATTAAAAGAGAGGCGCGGATACTTGACTTTGAGGCTCTTGTAAAGTTTCTCGTCAGCCCGCGTCAATATAAGCTTGGATCCCTTCTTATAGAGCGCCTGGACTATCTTGTCTATATGCTCGTAGGCCTTCCCCTTACAATATATGACCTCCGGGAAACCGCGTCTTAAAGAGCGGTGATTATCGAGCTTCGCGAAGCCGAGGTCTTTATATGGAAGCTCGCAGAGCTGCTTGTAAGCCTCTTTGACGGAGATATTTCTGGAGTTAAGCTTGGTCAAAAGCTTTTTTACAGAATGTCTATAGTACATATAGTGGATTCGATTTCATGGGAAAATATTAGTCGGTTCGGGGCTTTGGCTGTCTAGGTAGCTATGATCAGCACGACCGCGATAACTATAAAAACGACTGAAAGGATATAAAAATCATTAAAGTAAAAAAAATCCTTTATCGCATCTACTCCTTTGCTGCCTTCTCTGACCGGCATGGCGCGCTGCGTAGGCGCGGGCATGGCCTCCGGCCTTACCTTCTTGGGTTTAGTCTCACCGGTATTGTTTTCCTGGTTTGTCTTGAAGAGGATCAACTGGCTCTTCTTGAACCTGAGGAAGGTACCGCCTATCTTGTAGGCGGGTAATTTACCGTCATCTACCAGTTCTTTGACGGCTCTCTCTCCTACGCCGAGATATTCAGCCGCTTCTCTTATGTTCAACAGATTTTCTTCGGACATCTATTTTTATTAACGAATCTTTTCGTTCGCTATCCAGTTGTCTAGCTCAGATTTCTCGAACTTCCAGGTGTCTTTCTCTTTGGTGCCCGGAAGCTTCCCCTCGGATGCCCAGTTTAGGATCAATGACTTATCCACTTCCAGGTAGCGCGCGACCTCTTCGGTGGTGAGCACACCCTGGGGCATGGAGGCCCTTGGCTCCTTGTCATTGATCATGCGGGAATTTCCCTCGAATATCGCGCCTTCTACTACAGAGAGTATGGGGGTCCTTACATTGCCGATCACTCGGGCCGGAGGAACCATGCTCAAGCTGGTTGTCGCAAGTATGTCGCCTTTGACAGTGCCGGCTACCGTGACGATCTCACCTTTAATGTTTGCCTTGACCACCGCGTTCTCGCCTATCACAAGACTTCCCTTTATGTCCAGTGAGCCCTCAAAGGTACCGTTGATCCTTAGATTTACAGGATCACGGAAAACCATATTGCCCTGCATGCTGGCGTCGACGTCAAGCACCTTTTCGATCTTCTCTCTCTTTCTCATAGCAACCTCCTTTTTAAGGTAAAACAAAACCTGCAACCGCCAACCGCACACCGCTAACCCGTACTTTTATATTTTAGACCTTGACTTGCCCAAGACCTTTCTCGTAAACGTACCGAGCGCCAGGAGCGTGATAAACATGGCCGTTGCTGCGATAACCGCGGCTTTGTAAAAACCACACCCCAGGGCCATGCCTACTCCGGCGACTCCCCAAAGGCTGGCGGCTGTGGTCAGCCCCTGCACCGATGCCCTCTCGCGTATTATCGTGCCGGCGCCTAAAAAGCCTATACCGGTCACTATGCCCGCGGCAATCCTGGAAGGATCGGAATTCTGGAATGTACCTCCGAATTTTTCAGCTATATAAATGGAGGTGAGTGTGATCAGGGTCGATCCTATACAGACCAGTATGTGCGTCCTTAAACCGGCTGCCCGCTTGTGCGTCTCTCTCTCAAATCCTATGACGCCGCCGATAGCTACTGATAATAATATGCTTATTATTATATCTTTATCTGTCATAATAAGTTGTCTGTATTATATCATATCATTATATTAATGCAAGCTTAATCTTGTGTGGAGTTTACCCAAAATTTCCAGACCAAAACTCCCTGCCTGTAGGCCAGGTTTAAACCTGGCCTACAGGCCTTGAATGTCCTTAATCTTGTGTGGTGTGGGTGTGGCGTGGAGTTTACCCAGTTTTCTCACCGCTGTCATTCTGAGGAGACCTTGTTTAAATGTTGTCGACGAAGAATCTCACAATTATAAGATTCTTCACTCGCCAGATGAAAACTACGGCTCGCTCAGAATGACGTTTTTGTAACT
>JBDRDE010000120.1:0-4064 GCA_043821065.1 Candidatus Omnitrophota bacterium | reverse complement strand
CAGATAGTTGAACGTCATAAAGGCGTCTTCCGAGATAAATGTCTCCGAGGCCATATCGAGATAGAACCTGAGTTTAAGGTCGCCGCCTTTGATGCGCGGGGCAAGGTCATCGAGAGACTTCCTGGAGATAAAGATGAATTTCATGCCGCGGGCGGCGCATTCGGCCTTGAGGCAGTTTACAAAATATTCATTTCCCTCGTCTATGTCCGTAAACCCTACTCCGAAATCAAATATTTCCATAAAGTCTATTTCAGTTTTGGGCGTGCGAGCATGGCCAGGACATCGGCCAGCTTCGTCGTCGCAACCGCCACGACGGAATCTGCCCCGCCGTAATAATGGTATATAGTGTCGCCGCGAAGTATGTGGGCGCACGGGAAGACGACATTCGGCACCTGGCCTTCTTTTTCATAGGCCTTTTCCGGCTCAAGAATGGCTTCATTTGTCCGCGCGTGGACGATAAGCGGGTTCTTGAGGTCCAGGAGCGCCGCGCCCATGCGGTAATAGCGGTCCTCTCCTACGCCGTGATAGAACAATATCCAGCCTTCCTTTGTCTTGATCGGCGGGCCAGCGAGGCCTATCTTAGCGCTGTCCCACATCCCGTACCTCGGCCCCATGATACGGATGCCTTTTGTCACCTCTTCAGCGGCCGTGGCTATATAGCTGAAGTAGTCCACGCATATTTGGCTCTGGATTCGGTGGATAAGAAGGTACTGGCCGTTGATCTTCATGGGGAAGATGCAGGCGTCTTTATCGTCAATACCCGGAGGAGTGATGAGAACGGGTTTGGACCAGTTCCATCTTTTTCTTAAAAAGTCATTTACCGCGATCGTAGAAAGCGCCACTCGGGGCAACTCGACGCCGTTGTAGGCCGTATAGCACATGAATAACACATCTCCCAGCCTGACTATCCTCGGGTCTTCACAGCCTGAATTGCCGTTAGGAACCCTCTTTGCCTCAAACTTCTCGCGGGGGGAATATATTGGTTTGGTCAGCCGCTTATCTATCTTAAGGCCGTTCCTGCTCGCGGCGTAGCCCATATACGAGGTGTTATCATGGGACATCGCCCTATATATGATGTGGACCGTACCTTCAAGATCTATGGCCGCCGGATTGAATACAGCCATGCCCTCCCACGGGTTCTTGGGAATGGGCGATAGAATCGGGTTTTTCGCGTATCTTTTGACGCATCCCGCCCTGCCTGAACCTTGCATGCTGGTAAGCAGGCTTTCCAGGGACACTTCGGCCGTGCACGATGTGGTGTCCGCGGCGCCGTAAAATATGCGGAGCTCTTTTTCCCTGACCAGCGCGCCTGATGGGAATATGACATTTGGGGTCTGCCCGTATTTTTCATACGTCTCCTCAGGCACCAGTATCGGGTGCCTGGTTCTCCCTATGATCTTCCCGGGGCGCTTGAGGTCAAGGAGCAGGGCTTCTATGCCGAATATCTTGTTGGCGGTTGTGTAGTCCTGGATATGGGAGTAGATAAGGAGCCACCCGTGCTTTGTTTTTACAGGGGCTGAACCGACCTCGATATGATCGGAGATAGTCCGCCTGACATTGAACGCGTACCTCTCAAGGTTCCTGTACCAGTCCGACCAATAGACCGAATTCCATATATCTTCCTCTTTGTCGAACTCGGCCAGGGCGATCCTCGCCTTTTGCTTGGGGTTGTCGGTATTCACGGTGAGCACAGCCACTATCTTCCCGTTGATCCTTGACGGAAAGAGGGCCATGGCCTTGGCGTTGAATGGCGTGACAAGGTGTTTTTCCTCGATATTTTTGAAATCCCTGGTAACGGCGCAGGCTACTTTAATGCCTTCAGGAGCGAACGGGAACGTCGATAAAGCCGTATAGAATATATAGAACTTGCCGTTTAATTCGGTGACTCGCGGGTCTTCGCAGCCATACCGCTCCCAGTCAAGCTCGGGTTTTATAAGCTGGGTCCTGTTCGTATAGTGTAAGCCGTCTTTGCTGCAGGCATAGCCTATGGATGAGAGGCGCAGCATATGGTCGGGTATCAGGTATGCTTCGGACATGGCCCTGTAGACACAGTGCACCGTCTTGGGATCTTTTTTGCTTACGACAGGAGCCCAGTTGAACGCGGCAAATGTCTCCCAGGGGTTGTCCTGGACCGGTACGAGTAGTGGGTTCTCCGCTGTACGTTTAACGCTGAACATCTATATTATGCTGTCACCCTTCTTAGTTTGCAGCTTACGCGCTTGCTTTTTTTGACGCCCTTGACGAATTGGTCTAGCTGGGCCGTGGCGCAGCATACCACGTGATCGCCGCCCCCATAATAGATAAAGAG
This sequence comes from Candidatus Omnitrophota bacterium, assembly GCA_043821065.1. GTDB lineage: Bacteria > Omnitrophota > Gorgyraeia > JABMRJ01 > JABMRJ01 > JAZFTF01. The sequence goes on along the minus strand of JBDRDE010000120.1, from coordinate 1,756 downwards.
CTCGTCTTTGAGCACTACCGCCCCGCAAGGATAGACGACCCCGGCCTTTCCGTAATTTTCGTAGTCCGCTTCAGGCTCCAGTATGGGGTTACTCGTCCTGTAGAGGACCCTCGAAGGGTCGTCCAGGGCCAGTATCATCGCGCCTACCTTGTAACGGCAGTCGTCTCTATCATCGACGGCGTGATAGATGGCAAGCCATCCGGCGTTAGTCTTTATGGGCGTCGCGCCGACGCTTATCTTCCTTGAATCCCACATGCCTGGACGGGTCTTGATCTTATTCTTCTCCTCAAGCCAGTTACCGTCGTCGAACCTCAGGTCGTCCCTATAGTCTATCAGGATGTGCGGGAAGACCCTATGGAATATGACGTATTTGCCCTTTATCTTCTCCGGCAGGATACAGCCGCTTTTATTCGTAACTCCGGGTCGGGACATTAGAACAGGTTCCTCCCAGTCCCACTTCTTTTCATTAAAATTGATGCGGTCTATGGAGCTCATCGCGACCCTGGGGTTGGAGTAGCCGTTATAGGCGACATACGTCAGGTAGACCTTGTTATCTATGGCCGTAAGTTTGGGATCTTCGCACCCGCCCCATCCGCAGCCTGACTTATAAAGGTCGGTTATCTGCTTGGGTTTGGTATGGACCCCCTCAAACTCTTTGCGCGGTATATAGGCGGGCTCCGAGGTCTGCTTCTCAAAGCTGTATCCGTCCCGGGACGAGGCATAGCCAAAACAGGATATCCCGCCCCTCCCCACAGCCCTATAGAGCATGTGGATATGCCCGTTATCATAAAGCGCTGCGGGATTGAACGTGGCTTCTGATTCCCAGTCATTAGAAGGATCTGGGACGATTATGGGATTGGCGTAAAACCTCTTAAGCCCTACAAGGGCCTTCTTGGCTCTTATGGACGGAAAAGGCCGGGGAATGCTGACGGTAAAGATATCGCCGTCTGCGGAAGCGTAGAAGAGGTGTACCTCTTCACCCTGGAAACCCGCGCCGAGAGGGCGGACCAGGCTTCTTCCAGCGGGCAGAAGCTCCTCGTAAAGGGGAGACTCCGAACGCCAGATAAGCTCATCCGGGTCAGAGAGCGAGAGCAGGGCGCCGCCTGTCTGTAAAAGCTGCGTATTTCCGGCGTGCTTGTAAGAAGCGTCGTATATGATCAAAAGCCCGTGCGTGGTAAGGGATACGCCTATAACCGTTAGCGGGGCGTGGTCGAAGAAGCTACTCCTGGGCCTGAGGCACAGCGTATCCGACATTACCCATTTCTTCAGGTTCTTTGAGCTAGCGGTGGTAACGGAATTTTCGCTAAGGTAGGCAAGGTATTTGCCGTTGTTCTTATAGTCGGGGGCCAAGACCCCGTTCCTATACGCCGAGGCTATTCCCCCTGTGACCGTAAAGCTTTTCAAGTCCTTTGAATAGGCGCCCATGAGCACGCTTGTGCCTTTACTCTTCTGAGTGAAGGTCATGAAATACCCTTTGTCAGCAGTTGCGATATTCAAGCCGCTCAGCTTTTCAATATCGAGTCTCTGCCCGGCGCCTGAGAAGACCGTAATGCTCTCTTTCTTACGGGAGAAACTTACCCGCGCCTTTCCGGTCATAAAAGAGACGTCGATTTCTCCCTGCTTGGACCCTATTGACAGAAGCCCTATCTTAGACTCCGCTGAGACTATTCCCAGCGGCAATGCCGCGTTCCGGAAACCTGTTTTTTTCGTTATTTTGGTTCTCATCTTAGTCTCTCTCTTTTTAAAAACTGTTAGC
>JBDRDE010000119.1:0-7364 GCA_043821065.1 Candidatus Omnitrophota bacterium | reverse complement strand
GTCCATAAGCATCCTCCTTCGCCCATAAAAGAGTTTCATGGATGTATTGGGCTTCGGAGGGATAGTCCCTACGAAGCCAATCTTACATCTTTCAATAAGCTCGGCGAAGTAGGACACAGCTAAAAAAATAGTCGAGCAAACAATACCGAAAAGCTTGTTTACTTTTGACGAAAAGCTTGCCGATTTTGGCTGGCGGGTATATAATATGAGCGCATGAAGAAGCTGATAGGAGTGATCATAGTGTTCGGCGCGGCCCTGCTCGTTGCAGGCGCATTCATGGTGTATAAGGGTCAGGCCACGCCCGTTGCGGATAGATCCCTGCCGGTTGAGGATGAGCCCCTGCTCGTTGCAGACACGCCCACGGTGGATGAGGTTCAGCCCCTGCCGTTTTATGATGGGGAGCAGCTCGTATTCGACGTCTACTATAAGGCCCTTAAGATCGGAAACTCGAAGTTGACCTTCCACGGAGAGAGAGAGCTTGATGGAGAGAGTTTCTACTATATAACCTTCAACACCAACGCCCCGGCCTTTAAAGACGACGAGGAGATCTACGCCTATAAAGGGTCATTTCTCCCATACCGGATACTGCGCAATATAAAAAGGGGAGGGGCTTTTCCGATCAAAATATACGAAGAGTATGACCAGGAGTCTTTCGAGGTCATAATAAAGGAGAAAGGCACCATTCTGTCGAAGACACGCACCATAAAGAAGGGCCAACCCATACATAACGCGCTCCTTCTGACATATCTTTACCGCACGATGGTAAATCCAGAAAGGCGTAGGATATCTATACCCATGTCGGATTTTGATATTGTCTCGGAGGGCGAGAGGACCGTTATGACAGGCCAGGGAGAGCGCTTAGCCCATATCTTTACAGGAGAGCCGTCCAAATTTACCTTCTGGCTGAGCGCCGATGACGACATGGTTCCTTTAAAGATAGTGGGGCACAATATGCTGGATTACAGTTTCGTCCTTGTCAATGTAGAGAACGTGGCTCAGCTATCCTCCCGCGAGTGATAGGATGAACATAGAAGATAAAAGATCCGGCACCGGCGCGTTCAGTGTCGCGTTGCTGTTAATACTCCTTGCGCTAATAGCGGTACGCCTCATCGAGATATTCTTATATCCCGGTTCCGAGATAATCCCATCCTATATCCTGTTCTCTGTTGCGATACTGGGGATATTTTTTCTCTGGTTTTACGCTATAAAAGAGAAGTATCGCATCCTCCAGATCCAGAGAAGGAAAGAGGAGTTGGAGGAGATGAAGTCGAAGTTTACCCTTATGACTTCTCACGAGCTTATGACCCCGCTGACTGTGATGAAAGGCTATCTTAAACTGCTCAAAGACAAGGCCCTGGGCGGCCTGACCCAAGATCAGGAGAACGCGCTCGATGTGATCAATAAGTATTTCGATAGACTCGAAGGGATAAAGAACAATTTGACAAAACTCTCTATAGGCGCTTCGAGATCCATTATAGGCGAGTGTCAGCCTGTATCGATAGATGTGCTGATACGGCTTACAACCCGTGAGATAATGCCATTTATTGAGAAGAGGAGGCAGAAGCTTAAGGTAGAGTCCGGTGAAGGCATCCCGACACTCGAGATGGATATAAACGGCGTACAAGAGGTCCTCTTGAACCTGCTCCTGAACGCCATAAGGTTTACCCCGGACGGCGGCAGCATATCCGTGCGCGCGAAAGACTCCAAAGACAATATCCGGATTGAGGTCGAGGATAGCGGTATAGGAATACCGAAGGAGAAGTTGAGTAGTATATTTGAGAGCTTCTATGAGCTCCGTGACATAAAGAAACACTCTTCAGGAAGCATAGAGTTCAGATCGAGCGGCCTGGGTCTTGGGCTCGCCATAGCCAAGAATATAGTGGCCGCCCACAAAGGAGAGATCTGGGCAGAGTCCGAAGAGGGGAAGTTCTCGAGATTCGTATTTACCCTGCCAAAAAAGGTCTAACCCGGTTAAATATTCTGTAGGAGTTTCTTCATCTTCTGAGCGAACGGTTCTGCCGGCAAAAATCCAGGCAATCTCCCTATCTCTTTCCCGCCTGGGCTCAAGAAGAGAACGGTCGGATATCCGCGGACGTTAAAGCGCTTTGTAAGATCCTTGTTCTTATCGCCGTCTACCTTGATGCAGACAAATTTCGAAGTGAGCGATAGGACCTCTTTATCCTTGTAGGTCTCGTTGTCGAGTTTTTTACACCAGCCGCACCAGCCCGTATAGAAGTCCACCATGGCGGGCTTGTTTGTTTTCTTGGCGCGCGACATGCCCTTATCGTAATTATCGACCCAGCTTATCTTGGAAGGCGCCTCTTCTTCTGGCGGTGAAGCCTCCACTCGAACCGCCCGCTTGGGTGCGGGGGTTTTTCTTATCTCGGCGCTCTTCTCTTTCCAGCTCTGTTCGAGCGCCTCTGTCTCTTGGGCGTCCGATCTCTCGATGGACGCGATCTCTGACTCTGAGAAGGTCATCACCATGCCCATGTCGAGTTTTACCATGAGGTCCCCGCCGCGCGACTCGAGTATGATCCCCTCGACCTTGTTGCCGTTCTTGAGGTGTATCGTATCCGCGCGCGCCGCCGCGGCGCATACCGCGATCGCGAGAATCGCCGCTACAATAACACGTACATTACCCATCGATGCCCCCTCCTTAGTGTAAAGTCTACCATCATCTTCCACATTTGACAAGGCCGCCAATTCGCTGTAGCGAAAATCACAGACGTAACGGTGTAATGTGGCACCGCTATACAAAAGTGCGGGCTTGCAGGTTTTGGGTTTAACGGATATAATAGATACAAATGAAGCAGGAAGATAAGATATATATATTGGAGAACATAAATAGAAAGCCTGCCAAGGAGATCGCGCGGGAGCTGGGCCTCAAAGAGAAGAAGGTAAAGAGATTTCTCGAAAAAGAGGCCGGCAGGAAGACCCGCGGCTCTGCTCAGGAGGAGGCGCGTTCTCCCGTGAATAAGAAGAGGATATTCGCCGCTATCGCGCTGATAGCCGTTCTCGGCTTCGGTATATACTTCAACTCGCTCGACGGCGAATTCCTATGGGACGATACCCACCTGGTTCAAAAGAATATATACGTGCAGGACCTTTCTCACATAAAGGATATCTTTACCCAGCACGTGGGCGCGGGCGCGAGGAGACCCTACCATTTCTACAGGCCCATGCAGACGCTTACATACGCCATCGACCATTATCTCTGGAAAGCGAGCGTCACAGGGTACCATTTTACGAATGTCCTTCTCCACGTCCTTGTGGCGGTGTGCGTGTACTGGCTCTCTTTGATCCTCTTTCGCGATGAAACGCTCTCTATGTTCGCGGGCCTTTTATTTGTCGCCCACCCACTCCACACAGAGGCGATAAGTTATATATCAGGCAGGCCTGACCCGCTGGCGGCGCTATTTCTGTTGATCTCTTTTATATTCTACATAAAACTTACAGATAGAGACAACGGGCTCTCTTTTTTGCTGGGGATGCTTTGCTACGCGATCGCGCTCCTATCGAGAGAGGCGAGCCTTATACTGCCGGCCATCCTCCTGCTTTATCACGTGGCTTTTAATAAGAAAATCAAGCCTGTGCCTTTGCTATCGTGGGCGGCACTCGCCAGCGCCTATATCGCTCTGAGGGTCTTTATCCTGCGCTCTATCATGCCGCATGATGTCGGCAACGCGACCGCTCTCGACAGGCTGCCGGGTTCCTTTGTGGCGATAGCCAATTATATGAGGCTCCTATTTGTGCCGACAGGCCTGCATATGGGTTACGGCAGAAAGCTCTTTTTCTGGAATGACCCAATGGTCGCCCTGGGGCTGGCGATACTGATCTTATCTTTGGCGGTCGCTTTTATAAAGAGAAAGAGAGATAACCTGGCCTTCTTCTCCATATGCTTCTTCTTTATAGCCCTCTTTCCTTACTGCAATATAGCCTTTCCCATAAACGCGTACATGGCAGAGCACTGGCTCTATGTGCCGGCTATAGGATTTGTCTTTCTGGCGGCGAAGGGCTTAAGCCTCCTTTATAAAAGAGGGTCATTCAAGATACTGGTCCTCGTGGGGCTCGCGGGCATTATATCTTTCTATTCATTCCAGGCCTTTAAGCAGAATACGTACTGGAGGGATCCATATCTATTCTACACGAAGACCCTGGAATATGTGAAAGACTCACCGGAGGTCTACAACAACCTCGGTGTTATATACGGTGAGAGAGGGGATTACGATAAGGCGATATCGCTCTTTAAGAGATCTAGTGAAGTCGATCCGGAATACGGGGACGCGTACTTCAATCTCGGCAAGGCGTATAATGATACCGGAAAGAAGAGAGACGCGGCAGCTTCATACAAGAAAGCTATAGAGGTCTTTCCCGAGGTCGTGACTGACGATACCTACTATAACCTCGGTAGCATATATATACAACTGGAGATGTATGATGAGGCGAAGGGTGTCTTAAGAGAGGCCCTTAGGCTTAACCCCAGGCACGTATACGCCAATGATAATCTCGGCATCTCCTATCACAATACGGGAGATGACGCTGAGGCGGTAAAATTATTTAACAGGGCTATAGAGCTGGACCCAAACGACCCGTACGCGTACACCAATCTGGCCGCGGTCTATTTCAAATCTAAGATGTATGGCGAAGCCATAAAGTATGCAGACAAGGCTAAAGAGCGCGGCATGGTAAATCCTACTTTGATGGAAGCGTTAAAGGAACACAGGGTTGAGTGACAAAGGAGGCAGAATGAATAAGAGAGAGATCTTTTGGATATCGTTGACGTTATCTATGCTTGCGATCGTCTTTGGAGCGGTTTTGTCTTGCCGCGAAGCGGCGGGGCAAGTAGTTCCGGAAGAAGGAGCTGAGGGTAAAGAGGTTAAGGCAGCCCAGGCCAAAGAAGAAGCCAAAGACGAGGTCCGAGATGAGGCTCAGGACCAGGCACAGGCTCAGGAGAATAATAATAAGGCGCTTGCCCTGATAAAGGAAGAGAGGATAGAAGAGGCCGTGGACCTGCTTGAGAAAGCGGTCGATCTCGACCCTGCCAATAAAGATATACGCAGGAATCTCGCAGTGGCCTATTCATGGGCAGGCAGGCAGGGGGAGGCGATAGATACGCTTAAGAGGCTGGTAAAAGAATCCCCGGATTACGCGGAGGGCCATCGCCACCTCGTCTTGATCTATAATATGGAAGGGCTGTATAAAGAGGCGATAGTGCATGGAGAAAAGGCGCTGGCTCTGAACCCCGAAGACTACAGCGTTGCAGGCTACATGGCGTATAATTATTACACCGTTGGAGAACACAAGAAGGCGATCGCGACGGCGCAAAAGCTCTCTCTGCGCGATCCGGAGAATGTCCGGCCTTACCGGATACTGGCCATGTCGTACGTAGCCCTGGGCCGGATTGAGGAGGCCAGGGAAGCCTTCGAGAAGTCCCATGGTATAAGCCCCGAGAGCAAGGAGCGCAAAGAGACCAAAGAAGAGATCCAGGCGAGGGAGAAGATGTTCCAGGAGATGACCGCTCAAGTATACTTCATGGAGGGCAATAGATTTATAGAGAATGGCGATCAAGCCAAGAGCATAGAGGCTTACAACAGATCCATAAAGATCAACCCGAATGACTACAGGGCGTACTATAATCTGGCCGCGATATACGACAGGATGAAAGACGCGTCCCTTGCGCTAGGAAACCTGGCAAAGGCCGCGGAGCTCAACCCCGGTATCATAAAACAGATCGTGAACACGGATGATTTCGGTTTCATAAAAGATAAGAGCGGCTTTCAGGATCTCTTAAAGAAATACGGGGGTCAATAATTGGCTAAGGGCAGGGATTCCATGTTTCTGTACGGGAAGAACTCCGTATCCGAGCGCATTAAAAACGCTCCGGGAAGCATAAAGAGGGTGATCGTCCAGGATAACTTCAATAACGAGTATATCCTACAGTCCATAAGGTCTAAAGGGATACCCATAAAAAGGGCCAGCGAAAGAGAGCTTGTCAGGATAAAGCGCGCCGACAGGCTGCAGGGCATCGTGGCCGAGGTCGAGGGGTTTGCCTACTCTTCTTATGATGAGATCTTGGACGGGCACAAAGAGAAGAACATATCATTGATCTGCCTGGACAATATAAGTGACCCCCATAACCTCGGTTCTATAATAAGGATCGCGGCATGTTTTGGGGGTTTCTCGGTGGTCATACCGAAGCATAATTCCTGCGAGGTCAATGACACGGTGATGCATGTCGCCTCAGGAGGGGAGAACTTTGTGCCTGTCTCCATGGTGAACAACATGTCGACCGCCCTTATCAAGGCGAAGAAGGCAGGCTACTGGATAGTCGGCACGGTGATAGAGGGCGGGGAAGATATAAGTAGCGCCTCGCTGCCTTTTCCTATATGCCTGGTCCTGGGCTCAGAGGGTAAAGGGATAAGGCACGGCATACAGAAACAGCTTGATTTCAGGGTGACCCTTCCGATGAGGGGGGCCAAACTCTCGCTCAATGTCGCTATGACGAGCGCCGTATTCTGTTATGAGATAGGCAGGCGAAGACAGAGGACAGAGGACGGAGGACAGAAATGAGTAAAAAAGACGACAAGGCGCTGCTCGGGTTTATCGCCGAGATGGGTGTACTGAAACGCGTCAGGCGTTCCGGGTGGTGGGTCCTGGGCATAAAAGACGCCGAGACGGTAGCCGAACACAGCTTCAGGTGCGCAATAATAGGCTATATAATAGCGTGCATGGAAGGTGTGACGCCGCACAAGGCCCTTGTCATGACGCTCTTTAACGACGTCCACGAAGCGCGGCTCAATGACCTGCACAAGATGGCGCAACGTTATATAAAACTCCAAGAGGCTGAAGATAAGGCCTTCGCCGAGCAGATGAACTCCATCCCCAAAAGCGTAGGGGGGCAATTGAAAAAGCTGCACGCGGAATACAGGAAGCAGAATACGAAAGAGGCCATTATAGCCCGCGACGCCGATATACTGGAATGCCTTATACAGGCAAAAGAGTACCACGAGCACGGGTTCAAAGAGGCCGTGAAGTTTATGAAGAAGGCCCCGGCCACACTCCGGACCAAGAGCGCCAAGAGGCTCTGGTCCCTCGCCAAACGCTCCAAGCTCAGTAAATGGTGGGAGCACCTAAGCGAATTCAAGCGGTAACAGCCTTTGTCAGGGGTCAGGGGACAGGTGAGTGAGCCATAGGGGTTGTCTAGGTGTCTCGAAAGAGAATATTCGTTTTCTGCTTGAATTAGTGGGGGTTTCGTAATACAATATAGCACTAGTGTATTAAAGGTAGAGAGCAGTACTAAAATCAGGAGGAACGATATGCCGTATGACAGCAGTTTAGACGACGCCCAATTCCAGAAGTCATGG
>JBDRDE010000118.1:0-7759 GCA_043821065.1 Candidatus Omnitrophota bacterium | reverse complement strand
CGTCTTGGGCACAGCCATTATTACGCCGTATCTCTTCAAATTTCTCAATATGTGCACATCCAGGATGGCCAGGTCTCTTCCGAGGCCTATATTTCTCAGAAAATGGCTAGCCTCTTTGTATCCCAATCCCTTTACGTTCTTTACAAACCACTCCCTGGTGCTGAAAACGTCATTGGGATCGATCCGGTTCTTTATGGATATGCCGCTGCCATCGTTGAAGAGCCTTCTTGCCAGCACGCAGTAATTCGCCTTGTTGTTCTGGAATCGGACCTTTCCTTTGAGGATCTTCCTTATATCACTCATAGCGCCCTTATACAGGACCCCTGTGCTCTTGAGCTCTTTGACCGCCTTGTCGCAGGAGAGGGCATTCGCCTGCGGCGTGAAGAGGCAGAAGCAGAGCTCCTCGAATATGCCGCTCTCTTTGGAATCCGCCAGCTTTCTGAACTCCTTAAGACGCTCCTGTATCTTCTCTCTCTTTTTGGAATACTCTGAAACCAATCTCTCCATCTTATCCGATCCTGCTCAAGTAGTTGAATACGCTCAGGGCAGACTTCGCCCCTTCCCCTGCCGCCACTATGATCTGTTTCTCTGGCACGTCGGTAACGTCTCCCGCGGCAAATATACCCTTTATGCTGGTCTCATTGTGTTTATTCACCTTTATCTCCCCAAGCTCATTTTTCTCTATCCCTTTGGCAAAGTCCGAATTGGGTATCAGGCCTATCTCGACAAAGACACCCTCGACCGAGAGGACCTCTTCTCTCTCTTTGTTCTTTATCATCACCTTATTAACAAACTTGTCCCCGAGTATGGCCGTGACCTGAGAATCGTTAAAGACCTTCACCTTTTCGCTCTTTAAAACCTTCTCCAGCATGATCGCGTCCCCATCGAGCGCGGAGGAGATATTCACTATGTAGACCTTGTTGGCTATAGTTATAAGCTGAAGCGCAGCGTCGAGCGCGGAATTTCCGCCGCCTACGATAACCACGTCTTTTTTAGAAAATATCGGGCCGTCGCACGTGGCGCAATAAGTGAGCCCTCTATTCTTAAACTCCTTCTCTCCGGGCGCGTTGAGCTCTTTCGACTTCTTCCCGGAAGCGATAATAACCGTCTTTGCCGAGTATGCGCCCTTCTCGCTCTTTACCGTGAAAACATCATTTATCTTCTTCAGGTCGACGACCTTCTCACCTTCTTTGAGCCTGATGCCGTAGTGCTTCATGTGCTCTTCGAACTTGGCGGTAAGGTCCGGACCGGACACAAATTGATATCCGGTATAGTTCTCGATATCGCCGCTCCATGCCGTCTGGCCGCCCACGTCCTCACTTATAACCAATGTATCCAGGCTCTTGCGTATTGTATATATGGCCGCGGTAATACCCGCGGGTCCGGCTCCTATGATTATCACATCATGCATAATCGCTCACAAGATTCTCCCAAAGCAGCTAAGGGAGACTCTCTGAAAGGGGTAAGAAGGGTAAATTTATAAGACGTGCTCAAGAGCAGCGTCAAAATTGAGGCGGTTACAATGGTCTTGTTCCTGTAGAAAGGGGCATTCAATCCGGAGCGCTTACCGCACATAGGATATTCGGCCATGAGGCCTACCTTTTACCTTAAAGTTTCAATGCCTTGCTTATGGCTTCCTTATCGAACCCTACTACGATCTCTCCGTCAATATCTATCACCGGGACGCCCATCTGACCAGACCTTTCGGTCATCTCGTTGGCCTTCTCCTGATCTATAGAGACGTCGTAATCAACGAATTTGATATTATTATCTTCGAGGAACTGCTTGGCCCTTATGCAATAAGGACATGAGGGCGTGCTGTATATCTTTATATTCGGCATATTTCCTTTCCTACAACCTACAGGCCTTCTTAAGCTCGACCAGCCTCTTAAGGTGCTTCTGCTCTTCCTTTACAAGTTCATGAACTATTCTTTTGTCATGCTCAGGAACGATCTTCTCCATCCCGTAATAGAATATTATAGAGTCCTTCTCAAAGCCTAGGCCCAATCCTATAGCTTCGCTGCAGCCTTTCACCTTCTTGGCCAGTTCCTTACCCTTCCCCTTCTGCGCGAAGACGTGTTCGCTCGCCAGGGCGTTCATGTAAGCGAAGTACTCTCCGGGATAGGCCTCGGGCGGCTCATACTGGGTCACGCCATCCAAGAGCTTTTGGAACCTGGCGATGTGCTTCTCTTCCTCTGCCGCCAGTTCACGAAAGGCCTCTTTGGCCTGCTTATCGGGAGTCTTTAAAACCAGCTCATCGTAAAAATCTTTGCCGTTCTTCTCTATCTGTATACCTATCTCAATTATCTCACTTCCGGCAAACATATTGCCCATAATAGACCTCATAGAATCTTGATATTAATAGTTCTCCGCGAGGATCTCGAAATACGACTGAGGGTGCGCGCATGCCGGGCATGAATTGGGAGCTTCTTCCCCTTCATGGACATGGCCGCAATTGCGGCAGTGCCACTTTGCCGTTGCCTTCTTCTTAAAGATGCTGCCTTCCTTGATGTTTTTAGCCAGTTTCACATACCTCTTCTCGTGCTGGACCTCCACCTTCGCTATCTCATCAAACTGCTTTCCAACCTCATCAAAACCTTCGCTTCGCGCCAGGTCAGCTGCTTCCTTGTACAGCTTAGTCCACTCTAAATACTCTCCGGCCGCGGCCGCTTTAAGATTCGACAGTGTATCACCTACCACACCGGCCGGGTAAGCGGCTGATATCTCGACTTCTCCGCCTTCAAGCATCTTGAAGAACCTCTTGGCGTGCTCCTTCTCGTTCTCAGCCGTCTCCAGGAAGATCGCCGCTATCTGCTCGTAACCGGCCTTCTTCGCCACGCTCGCAAAGTATGTATAGCGGTTCCTCGCCTGAGACTCGCCCGCGAAGGCCGTCAGTAGCGCCTTTTCTGTCTTTGTGCCTTTTATAGATTTTGTCGCTGTCTTCGGCATCACTAGCCTCCCATCTTTTCCATCGGCTGGCCGCAGCAGACAAGTTCACCGCCGCCCACCTCAGTTACAAGAACTTCATTTCCACATACATTGCACTTGTATTTTTCGCCCGTCTTCTCTACACCCATCTCGAAAGCCCCCCCTATTAAAAGTCTTTCGTTTTATCTGAGTATCCTAGACTTTGTTTTTTGAGTCCGGTAAGCCTTACGTCCGTATGGAATACTTTGTGAACATCACGCTGTCCCTGTTCTTCTTATAGACAATGCGTGACATACGGATCTTCAATCTCTTTATCCACTTCTTGTCCATTATGCAAAACTACCCTCAAACTTTAAGGACATCATTATACTACTATTACATACATAACGCAACAATATTGTCCTAGATCGCTTCGTCGCCCAATATGCGCACAGAGGCTCCTCGCGATGACGATCTTTATAATCCACCGCGTAAAACATTATATATCACCGAGAGTTGGTGGGGCTTACGGCTGCTTCAGCCCTACCCTGTATTTCTGCAGCATCCTATCCGGGTTGTACGAGGATTTGGCGATCTTCAAGGCGAGCTTACCCAGGTCCTGTTCGAAGTTGAAGTACTTATACTTCTCGGGCAGGAGCTTCGCAAAGTCGTTATACATATACTGATAGAGCCCCTTGAACTTCTTTTTACCCTTGGCAAAATGCAAGGCGAACGTCTCATGGTCGAGCTCCTCGCCCATTACAAAACCGGCAGGCTCCCCGTCTACGTAGTATATGCCCCCGCATAGCACAAGTTTATCGAATAGGCTCAACATCTCAAGCGCCGGGGCATAATCGGTCTCGTCAGCCGTGAGGCCCGTATCTTTAAGCCACTCTTCCAGGATCGTCCTGGCATCATCGCTTCTATCCCCGGTCAAAGGCATGCCTTGGGGTTTATGCCTGGCGAGAAACTGCTTAAGGAGGTTTCTCTTCTTTGAAAGCCTCCCGCCTTTGAAAGTAGCCATCTTCTCGACAGTATATATGTAATCCGCGTCTCCATCGTTCGCGCTGCAGATAAATCCCTCTCTGCCGAAGGGCTCAATCCATGCTTCGTCTATGGGGAATAAGAAGTCGGCGCCGTTTAAAACGCTCTTTATGTAATCCATGTCCGCGTTCTTTATATCAAAAGCGGGCATAAGGTATATCTTTTTGTCATAGGTCTTGCCCTTTATAAATAGCTCCTTATCAAAGAGGACTTCATAATCGTGGCTATGGCGGAAGAGATAGAGATTCGCGAAACTGTATTCGGATATAGCGGTCTTAAGATCTCTTAAGCGCTGATAGAGGAGCTCCTTATGCCCCAGGGTCAATTTTTCGCTACGCATGGTGGAACCACCCTTTGCTAAGATATCTTCGCGAGATAAATATCGACTGGACGAATACCGAGACGTTCATCGCCCACCATATAGCTATAGCCCCACGGCCAAGAAGTATCCCAAATATGAAACTCAACGGTATCCTTAAGAACCAGAAGCTCGATACCACTATCTTCATAACGCTCCTTGTGTCTCCGGCGCCGCTCAAGCCCCCGCCCAGTATAACGCCCCACGCCATAAAGGGCTCGCTTATAAGTACGATATATAAATACTTTACGCTCTCGTTTATTACAATGCCATTGCCCGACAGAAAAGATAGCGCCCAGCGGGCCTTAAGCGCTACTATCATGGTCAATACCATTACAACGGCCACTCCGATCGTCGCGGTTATGAGCCCCCTATGATAGGCCTCCTCCGTCTCTCCACTCCCGATAGCATTGCCGACGATAACGGCGTTTGCCATATTAAAAGCGAAGGCCGGCAGGAATATTATCGACTCCACCCTCAGCCCGTTGGTCATGGCCGCGATCGTCTCTATGCTCTTTTCCGGCAAGAAACCCAATATGATAAATATGGCGGCCGTCCCCAGCTGCCAGGCCACCTGGAGAAGCCCTATAGGCCAGCCTATGCCTATTATCTTCTTCGCCTGTTCTAAAGAAAATATCTTCTTATAGCGCATCAGTCCCTTTAGATGCGCCGCATTCAAGAGACTGCCTATGGCCACGCTTATGACCGTGGCCAGGGCGATGCCTTTATAGCCTAGATCTGTACGGAATACTAAGAAAAAATCGAGCGGGACATTTATAATACATACGACGGCCATGGTAAAGAGCGACCTCTTTATCATCTTTGACGCCCGGAGTATGCCGTTTGAATTTATAAGAACATAATGAAATATCAGACCCAGGGAGTATATCCTTATAAGTGGTATGCCATGCTCTTTGAGCGCGGCGGGAATATGGAGCGCCCGCATAAGGATGGGTGAGAAGACTATAGCTACGGCACATATTATCAGTCCCGCTGTAAATGTGGCCACTATAGAGGTGAATATGGCGTTTGAGAAGCGCGCTTTGTCACCGGATGTGAATAGTTTTGACGCGACCGATACGGTACCTACGTTTATCGCGGTGGCTATTACTGTGAAGACAAAGTAGAGGTGGAAGACAAAGCCGTAAGCCGCCTGAACCTCTTTACCGATCTTTCCGGCTATAAAGACGTCCGTAAGCCCTATCAAAAACTGGAAGAAGAGAATGAGCGTCATTGGCCAGCAGACCGACCAACTCTCGCCGATAATTGCCTTCAGGTCTCTTCTCTTTAATGCGTTTATCATAAAATATATTTGGGGTAGTAAGCGAGTGAAGCGTCCCATTTTAGATCTGGGAGGCCACCAGTTCTGACATGACTACTATGTCTTCGGTGCAGAAGATGAGATCTATGCTCTTATCGAAGAGGATATCAACGGACGGGCCGAACTCATCATCGGCGCGCCATATCTCTATGAGGACCGGGACATTGTTAAAGACGTCTATGACCACGCTCACATCGGCCAGGTCCGATTTCCTCGCCTCGAACCGGACGACAAGGTCGTTGAGGGCATCGGGATTATCGCCGTACTTCTTCTCTATGCGTTTTATAACGCGCTTCTTGAACGCCTGGTAATATCCTTGGCCCCCTACAAGTTCCCGAAAAGCGATCCACTCGCCCTTTACCGGAGGCAGGCCCACTATCTCTTCTTTGAGGTAATGGAGGGTCAGGATAGCTGTGAAGGCCTGCGCCGGGGCGTTGCAGGAAG
Organism: Candidatus Omnitrophota bacterium; assembly: GCA_043821065.1. Lineage (GTDB taxonomy): Bacteria > Omnitrophota > Gorgyraeia > JABMRJ01 > JABMRJ01 > JAZFTF01. The sequence goes on along the minus strand of JBDRDE010000118.1, from coordinate 1,685 downwards.
TGGATAAGACCTTCTTGTTCTCCAGATCCACCTCGTATATGTCGGAAAGAAGCTTTACGGAGAACTTCTTCTCTTTGGTCAGGCTTTCGATATCTCTCCACGCCTTGCTTATTGCGGCTTCGTATTCCATCGCCTACGCTTTCAGTTTATTATATCTTTTAAACGGCTTATATCGTCGATAATAAAATCGGGGCCCGCTTTTGCTATCTCGTCGGACTTTCCCACGCCATATGTGACTGCGCATGTCAATATACCAGCATCCCTGCCGGATATTATATCCAGGTCCATGTCGCCCACGATTATCGCCCTATCTTTCGGCACGTCGAATCTCTTTATCGCATTCAGGATGGGGCAAGCCGATGGTTTCTTGCATGATATGTCATCTCCGACTATCTCTTTAAAATAGCCTATAAGCCCAAGGGCGTCAAGCATTCTCCTGGCGGAAGCACTAGAACGGTTGGTTACGATCGCCTTCTTTTTATCTTTGAAATGGTCCAGGGTCTCTTTTACATGAGGGTACGGGGCGGAGTTATCTAGCAGGTGCCTAGCGTAGTGCTCTTCGAACAATCTATCGGCCTCTTTATACCTGTCTTGCGCGTCTTCGCCGAGGGATTTTCGCAGGAGGGCTTCTCTCCCCTCACCGATAAAACTGACGATGGTATCGAAATCTCTTTGGGGTAGGCCCAACTCTTTTAGAAAGTGATTTATAGAGTTTACTATATCGAGCCTCGAATCCACGAGAGTCCCGTCAAAGTCGAATAATATAAGGTCGACTTTCTTCAACTATACCGACTCTACCTCTTTGATCTCAGGCACCTCTTTCTTAAGGACCTTGCCCACTCCCATCTTGAGTGTCATCTGGCTCATAGGGCACGAACCGCAAGCCCCCGTAAGCTTCACCTTTACTATGCCATCAGCTGTAACATCGACAAGTTCGACGTTGCCGCCATCGGCCTGAAGATGTGGCCTTACCTTCTCACGCGCCGCTTCTACTTTTTCTTTGAGTTCCATAAATACCTCGCCTCCTTTTAAGTTTATATTATTATATTCTAGACCTTTAATCAAGCAGATTTGCCTGTTGCCGGCGGTACGAATACCCTTGCCGCAAGCTGGCTGTCTATGACCAAGAGCCCGTTGCCGTCTTTTCCTATGAGTTTCAGCTTCTGCAGTATTTCGCTCGCGTTCGCCTCTTCCTCCACCTGCTCCGTAACGAACCACTGCAGGAATGCGCCTGTCGCGTGGTCCTTCTCTTTTCTGGCGCAATCTACAAGATCATTTATCCTCTTTGTGACCATCTTCTCATGCTCCAGCGTTTTATCAAAAAGATCCTGCGCCGATTTAAAACTCTGCGGCGGCTTCTCTATCTCATCGAGCGCAACTCTCGCGCCCTGCTGGGCTACATAATTATAGAATTTATCCGCGTGCGACAGTTCCTCTTTAACCTGAATATTGAACCAGTTGGCCACGCCATTCAATCCTATACTCGAAGCGTAGGACGCCATACCCAGATAGAGATACGCGGAATATATCTCTTTATTTATCTGGTCGTTCAGACTATCTATCATCTTCTTTGAAAGCATTTCAAACCTCCCCATTTTGAACAACACCATAACAACGTGTTGCGTAGTAAACAGCGCCAATAACCAGGTTAAAAATGTATTTTTTCTGGTTACTGGTTACTGGTT
>JBDRDE010000117.1:0-8220 GCA_043821065.1 Candidatus Omnitrophota bacterium | reverse complement strand
GGTCTGTCGTCCACCCAAAACCCAGGGGTCTGTCATTGTTAAGAAAAATAAATAAAAAGTTGGATTAGCTGTGAAGATGTTGTACAATTAGTACTTGCCATCCCCCCCTAGACAGACTAGGATTATCTATGAAATACAAGCTCTCAGTATACCAGAGAATGCAGCAGAAGCTAGCGCTCACCCCGATGATGAGACAGTCATTGCAGCTTCTGAACATGTCCACGAAAGACCTCAACGAATTTATAGACTCCATCCTTGAGAAGAACCCATTCCTCCAGAAACAGTTCACCAAGAGACTCGACTCCAGGGACTACGCCATCAGAAATTCCTCTGATATTATGCCTAATACGCGGGAGAATGCCCTTATGGGAGAGGAAGACCCCAGGGCCGGCCTCATAGCCCAGCTTCGCCTTATGGACCTCGACAAGAAGATACTGGAGATAGCAGAGTATCTGATATACGAGATGGATGACAACGGCTATATAAAGGTAGATAACGAAGAGGCCGCCGCGGACCTCTCTGTCACGCCTGAGCTGGTTGAGAAGGTCATCGCTATCATACAGAGCATGGAGCCTGCCGGTATAGGCGCTAGGGACCCCAGGGAGTGTCTCCTTCTCCAGCTTGAGAGAAGGCATAAAAAAGACTCTCTCGAATACATGATAGTCAGAGACTTTATAGCGGATCTCGCCAGAAATGACGTAAAGAAGATCGCTCACGATTTGGCAAAAGACGAGAAAGAAGTGTCAGAGGCGATAAAGAGGATAAAGGGCTTAAACCCCAAGCCGGCAAGCACTATACTCGCCAAGCGAGAGGACCCCGTAATACCTGACCTTACGGCGAGGATAGTGAAGAATGAGGTATATCTTGAGCTCAACAGGGAGTGGGTGCCGCAGCTTAGGCTCTATAATCCGTATGAGAATAAACTCGAGGTCATAAAAGATCCCGAGGCCAAGGAGTTCTTGAGAAATAATATGAACAGCGCCAAGGGGATCATAGACAGCCTGAAACGGCGCGAAGAGGTGATGTGCAAGGTAGCCGACTATATATTAAGACACCAGAAAGAGACGCTCAATGAGGACATATCCAATATAAAGAGCCTCACCATAAGCGAGGTAGCCGAGGCACTCAAGCTGCACGCCTCCACCATATCCAGGACTATAGCCAATAAATTCATACAGATAAATGATAATGTGATACCCTTAAAGTCTCTCCTGAGCCACGCGATAAAGAAAGAGAACGGCGAGATCACCTCCAAGACTTCGGTCAAGAGCAGGATAAGGGGCTTTATAGAGACTGAGGATAAAGGAAAGCCCCTTAGCGACAACTCGCTTAAAGGGCTCTTAGATCGCGAAGGCATCAATATAAAGAGACGTACAGTGGCGAAATACAGGGAGTCACTACGGATATTGCCCACGCATTTGAGGAAGAAAAGGTAGTTAAGATTCCGGCACTCGCCTGGAGAAAAACCTCAGCTCGGCCGGAATGACATGAGTGGATTACTTCTTATTATACCTATATATAATAGCCCCTAGAGCGCCCCCCGTAGCATCAAAGACAAAATCGGCCATTGAAGGGTACCTGCCGGGAATAAAAGACTGGTAGAACTCCGTAAACGCCCCATAAATAGCGCAGATCACTATGGCCTGAAAGAGCGCATCGCTGTAACGCCGTTCGTTATACTTAAAAGCCCTCATCCACAAAAACCCCAATAACCCGAACATCGGCACGTGGAGGAAATTTATGATATCCATAGGGAGGTATATCTTGCTTGAGGTGTAAGGAATAGAGCACAGTATGAGAATAAACCCCATGTAAATGAGTGAATCGGTTATTGCTTTTCTGTTCTTTATGCTCATATCCTATCCTATCTTGTTATACAATATAACCATAAAATTCAGCGGTTGTCAAGTCAGTAGCCTAGATTGCTTCGTCGGCGCTTCGCGCCTCCTCGCAATGACGTTCACCTTTAGCATAGCTCCTCTAGGGACTTTAGTATGAAATCGGCGCCCTTGAGGTATTTTCTGGGCAGTGATGTCTCTACGGCTATTACGGTGAGCTTCGCCCTCTTCGCGGACAGTATGCCGTTTGGCGCGTTCTCTATTACTATGGCCTCTTTCGCGGAGACCTTGAGCCTCTTTAATGCCTTGAGGAATGGCTCCGGATGGGGCTTTCCGTTCTTTACCTCATCGCTTGGGATGATGGCGTCGAACATAGCATATAGGCTCTTTGGGAGGATCTTCTTTACCTCTATCCTGGGTGTGCCTGTGACTACGGCCAGTTTCAGGCCCATCTTCTTAAATTTCCGTATAAGCGGCGGGGCGGCCTTGAAGAGCTTTATCTTCAGCATCTTTTTGAAGACATCCTGGCGGTGCTTGAATATCTTCTGCTTTACACCGCTTGTCACTTTTATATTGTGGCGCTTGGCGATATCGTAGAAGGTCTTGTCCCATTTCTCGCCTTCTCTAAGGTAGATCTCCCTCTTCGAAACGTTAATGCCGAACTTCTTGAAGGTCTTCTGCCAGGCGCTGGCGTGGAAGGGCATGGTATTGACTATGACCCCATCGAGATCGAATATTACAGCTTTTACTGTAGCTGCCTTTTTTTCTAACAGCCGCTTTTTAATTTTGCTTTTCATGTAAGTCGTTTATCTGTAATATTTTACAGGGCTGAATTTCTAGCTATTTATTTAGTCTTCTGTCTTGCTTTTTAATCCTGTTTCAGGTATAATAGATTTAAGGATGGCGCACAGCACTATGTTCCCGCTTGGGATCTGAGGCGAAAGCCTAAATTGGCTGTGTCCATCCTTGTTTTATTTTAAACCAGTTGACTCAGGAATGTCCTCGCTGGAACGATGATCGGCTCCGCCTGTTTGAAGCAATCCTTATCTATATATTCCATGTCAAACGCTACCTGAAAGGCGTGCTTAACACCCAGTTTACTCCTGAAATAAAGCAGGCTCTTGCTAATACCTCCCTTAGGCGATAATTTGACCTCCACCAAGAACCAGGGTTGTTTATCCCGTGAAACCAAAAAATCCACTTCTCTCTTCTCTTTATCTCTAATAAACCATAGATCATACTGACCTAGGCCGCGATCCGTCCAGTAGTGGACGGCTTTTAACAGATGAGAAGCTACCATGTTTTCCGCGCGTCTGCCGCGATCATCTACATTGATCCAATCCCATAAATATGTCTTAGGCTCTTTAATGAGAGAACGAGGGATATTACTGGACCACGGATGGAGAGTGAAGCAGTAAAAGAAAGATTGGAGCGTTCTGATCCATCGGCGTATTGTATCAGGAGATACATTGACCTTGTTTGCCAGGCTTGAATAATTCGTAAGTTGTCCCGCCTGGTGCTTCAGCATCTCGGCTAGGAGCTCTATCTGCCCTAACTCCTGTATCCGGCTTAGGTCCCGGAGGTCCTCCCGTATAAGCTGCTGCTGCCGGAGGCCTTTCCACCGGTTCAAAAACCTGCGGTCATTCTTTATAAATGGTTCAGGAAAACCACCGTTCTCAAGTAATCTGCCAAAATCAGCGCTTTTGCCGGAAAGAGGGCTTGATATCTCCTTATTCGCGATGTCAAGCCGCCCCAGCTCCGCCAATGATAACTGGTGCAGCCTATATGGGAAATACCTGCCCATCAGGCTGTCTCCCCCTCTTTTATAAACATCCAGCCTGGAACTGCCGGTTATTATAATCTTTACCCTTCCTTTATAGGTGTCAAAAAAGCCCTTCAGGAAGGTCTTCCACTTACCATACTTATGGATCTCGTCAAAGACAATAATTGGGATATCGCGTGCAAGCTTGTCCAGCCCGGCAAAAACAGCTACGCTGGCAACCCCTCCCAAAATGATCTTTCTGTGGTCCAGATTGTCCCAATTTATATAGGTTAGGCTGCCTGTAAGCTCTTTGGCCATAAGGCTTACGGTGGTCTTTCCGGCCTGGCGCGGCCCTATGAGAAAGACCATCTGCTGGTAGCGGTCGAAGTGTTCCTTTATAACAGCGCTGTATATCCTCTTCATATGACTAGTTTACCATATATATAAAAATAGTCAAGACCTGTTTTAGATATATACGATTATAGTCGGCTTGAGATTCCGGCACTCGTCCCGTTAGGCCTAAATGGTCTAACGGGACTCGCCAAGCAGAATACAACAGCTCGGCCGGAATGACAAAGTCCTCCTACCCTTCCTTCTTAAGCAACTTCTCCCAAGCAAGATCGATTGCGTTCTGTATCCGGCTGGTCTCCGCGCTTTTGAGGTGCTTAAATCTCCCCTGCGCAGCGAGGTACTCACTGACGGGCTTCTTTTTGGCGGGTTTTTTTACCGTATACCTTCCCTCTTCTACCTCGTATCGCGGGTATATGCAGGTCTCGAAAGCGAGCCTGCCCATGGTGACGGTCTTTTCCGAAGAGTACTTCCAGCCTGTGGGGCATGGCGCGAGGATCTGTATGTATTTAGGGCCTTTTAGATCTTTGGCTTTCTTAAGCTTTTCTACAAAATCTTCCGGGTACGAGGTATTCGCTGTCGCGGCATACGGTATATCATGCGCCACCATTATCTCGACCATGTTCTTCTTCGGTTTCGACTTAAAGTCCTTTACCGGTGTCGTGGTGGTCCACGCGCCGTACGGCGTGGATGAGCTCCTCTGTATGCCTGTGTTCATATAAGCCTCGTTGTCGTAGCATACGTAGATGAAGTTCTCCCGCCTCTCTACGGCGCCGGATAGAGCCTGGAGGCCTATATCCGCCGTGCCGCCGTCGCCTGCCCAGGCCAGGACATTTGTATCCGTCTTACCCTTTATCTCGAGGGCCGCCGCAACGCCTGAGGCCGTGGCGCCAGCCGTCTCAAAAGCCGTGTGAAATAGCGGCACTCCGAGCGATGTGTATGAGAACGCCCCGTCTATCACAGACCAGCAGCAGGCTGGTATGATCACTATGGTGTTTCTGCCGAGGGCCTTTAAGGCGTATCTCATAGCCATAGTGGCGCCGCAGCCCTGGCAGGCCACGTGGCCGGGTGACATTATCTCTTCCTGCGGGATCGTGTACTTTACTTCTTTAGCCCTATCCATCTTATGTCCTCGGCCTTCTTGCTCATCTTTAGCGTGCGCGCTATCTCTTTGAAATCGTCTACCACTACGTCCCTGCCCCCCAGGCCGGCTATAAAGCCGTCTACCGGGATCTTCCGCTCTTCGTTGCAGAGGGCGGACTTTACCTCCTGGAAGAAGATGCCTTCGCTGCCGAATGATATATTCCTGTCTATAACACCTATCCTCTTTGCCTTTCGGGCCACTCGCCTGACCTCGTCTTTCGGGAAAGGCCTGAATACGCGGATCCTCAATAGGCCTATCTTTTCGCCTTCCGCGCGCAGTATGTCTACTACCTCTTTGGCTGTAGAAGACATGGAGCCCGATACCACTAGTATGGTATCGGCGCCGTCCGTCCTGTACTCTTCCACCAGGCCGTAACCCCTGCCGAATAACTCCTTGAACTGATCGTCTGCCTCCTTGATGAAGCTGAGAGCTTCCCGCATGGCCCCCTGTATCTTGTATCTAAGTTCATAATACCAGTTTGGCCCAGTCATGCCGCCGAATGTGTGGGGATCATTTACATCCAGCTTATATTCGGGGTTGAATGCCGGCAGGTACTTGTCTACCAGCGCCTGGTCAGGGATGTCTACCGCTTCTGATGTGTGCGAGAGATAGAACGCGTCCAGTACCACCATGCCGGGAAGCTGCGCCTTCTCGCAGACCTTGTATGCCTGTATTATGGTATCCAGTATCTCCTGGTTGGTCTCGCAATAGAATTGGAGCCATCCCGTGTCTCTCTGCGCCAGAGAGTCGGTCTGGTCTGCCCAGATGTTCCATGGCGGGCCCATGGACCTGTTGACGTTAGCCATGACTACAGGCAGCCTGGCGGCCGAAGCCCAGTGGAGCATCTCGTGCATCAGGGCGAGCCCTTGCGAAGAGGTCGCGGTAAAGGCCCTGGCGCCTGCGGCCGAAGCGCCTATGCAGGCGGCCATCGCCGAGTGCTCGCTCTCTACCTTTATGAATTTGGCGCGGAGTTCTCCGTCTGAGACCATGCTGGAGAGCTTCTCCACCACCTCTGTCTGAGGAGTGATGGGGTACGCCGCTATCACTTCGGCCCTGGAGACCTTGGCCCCATAAGAGACTGAGTGGTTTCCGGTAATAACGAGTTTGGTCACCTTTCCTCCTCCGCGAAGACTATAGCCTTGCTGGGGCAGACTTCTATGCAGATAGCGCAGCCTTTGCAGAAGTCGTAGTCGATGACCGGTATGCCGTTCTCCATTGTGATGCATGGCTCGGGACAGAACTTCCAGCAGGCGAGGCACGATGTGCAGATGTTTTTGAGCACGATCGGCTTAATAGAGCGCCACGCGCCGCTCTTATTGCTGCGGGTACTCCCCAGCGATATCGCGCATATGGGGATATCCTTATGGCTCTTGAATTTTATTTCGCCTGAGCCGCCTTTGGCCTTCTTCTTATCTGAGTGTGACTTTTTCATACGCTTCTCTAGCAGCTTCACAATTCTTCTCTTTCTTTAATGGGACCCTTCCCTCTATAGCGCTCAATACCGATTCGAGCTTCACAAGGCCCGTAAATTTGGCAAAAGCCCCCATTATGGCCGTGTTTACTATAGGGGCGACCTTGTTGCCTATGCCGCGGCGCGCGGCTATGTGCGTGGCGTCTACGCCCGCTACCTTGAATTTATCACTAAATTTGTATATGTTCAGGTCTCTATCCGTATTTATCAGTATCGATCCGCCTTCTTTTAGGCCCTTGGTCACGTCTATGCCCTCTATGAGCGTGGGATCGAGTATCACGACGCAATCGGGTGAGTATATCTCGTGCTTTATGCGGATATTCTTGTCTGATATCCTCGTAAAGGCCAATACCGGCGCCCCGCGCCTCTCTACGCCGAAGTTCGGGAATGACTGGACGCTCTTGCCCTCCATGAAGGCCGCCTCCGCAAGGATGCTAGAGGCTATCACCGAGCCCTGTCCGCCCCTACCGTGAAATCTTATCTCTGTCATAATAGTCGCGGTTTGCGGTTAGCGGTGCGCGGTTAGCGTCGATACGCAAACCACGAACCGAAAACCGCTAACCGTCCCATCTGCTTTTAGTTAACACGTCTCTTGTCTCGCACGCGATCATCAGCTCCTCGTCCGTGGGGACGACAAGCGCCTTTACCTTAGAGCCCGTACCCGATATCACGGACGCGTTGGCCCTATTCCCGCCGCTATCTATCTTGAGGCCGAGAAAGCCTAGGCTCCCGCAGACGGCCTTCCTTGTAGGGGAGTGATTCTCACCTATCCCTCCCGTAAAGACCACGGCATCTACGCCGTTCATGCAGGCCGCGTATGAGCCGATATACTTTCGTATCCTGTGAACGAATATATCGAAGGCCAATCGCGCCCTCTTATTGCCCTTCTTTAAGGCCTTGTATATATCGCGCATATCGCTGCTTAAGCCGGATACGCCCAATAGTCCGCTCTCTTTATTGAGGAGCCTGTCTACCCCCTCTTTTGTCATCTTCTTCTCTATGAGGTAGAGCGCGATGAAGGGGTCTATATCGCCCGACCTCGTGCCCATCACAAGCCCCTCCAGCGGGGTAAAGCCCATGCTTGTATCTACGGCCTTGCCGTATTCAGTGGCTGTGATGCTGCAGCCGTTGCCCAGATGGCACGTGATCATCTTGAGGCTCTGTATGGGCCTCTTTAGTATACGCGCGGCCTTGAGGGCCACGTACTTATGTGATGTGCCGTGAAAACCATATCTCCTTATGCCTCCCTTTTTATAAAGATCGTAAGGAAGGGCGTATATATAATGCGCCGGCGGAAGGGTCTGATAGAATGCCGTGTCGAATACCGCCACTTGGGGCACGTCGGGCAATGCCGTCCTGCACGCCTCTATGCCCAGCAGGTTCGGCGGGTTATGGAGCGGGGCGAGTCTGGAAAATCTCCTTATCGCCTTCATCACCCGGCCGTCTATCACTACGGACCTCTTAAATCTCTCACCTCCGTGCACCACCCTGTGGCCAACAGCGCGTATCTCCGGTATATCTTTTAGTATGATCCCTATAGCCTCTTTATGATCTCTTATCTTAGAGCCTTTTAGGCCGATCCTATCCACCAAGCCTTTAGCGATGGGCCTCTCACCCTTCGATATATCGAAGAGTTTATATTTTATCGAGGAGCTTC
>JBDRDE010000116.1:0-16712 GCA_043821065.1 Candidatus Omnitrophota bacterium | reverse complement strand
ATCATTGAGATAGTTAAAAGGATCCCCAGAGACCTCTTGCGGAATCATACCAGGGCAGCGATCGCATATATAATCCTCGAATGCCCTGATATAATTCTTATGAGTCCTCATATGCCGGGCGAGCAAATCCCTTTCCGAAGTCTTAAGCGCGCGCCCGATTATACTTGGGCGTTCATAGCTTGGAGGAAAATTTATCGTCATATCCCCGCGTGGGTGTATAAAATACTTGATCTTGTTTGAGAAGGTATTCCCCATGATCGCTCGCTTGACAACCCCTGGGATGTTATCCGGGCTGACATACGCAAGGCCTTCTTCTGACAAGACATGAAGTCTTCTGTCTTTTAATAATAAATCATTTTCATGCAAAGGTAACATACCACGCACAATATTGAATCCTTCAATGCCTGCGGCGTCTGTAAGTCTTTCTTTTACGCCATCCACTATCCGTGCCCATCTGTCGAAATGTTCGTCGTCACCGCCTATGTCGCTGGGCGGGTAGCAGAAACGCACTTGTATAAGATGGCCTTTTACGCGCCTCAACAGATCGATATATTTTCTTGCGTAGTAATCAACGGCTTCTTGTTCGTCTTCCGTGTCTTCAAAGTACCGATCATAATCCACGTCTGCGACATTTACGTTTATTGTAAAGAGTGCCTTTGTCCCCAGATGGTCAAACTTATCGATATTACGATCTGCCCGAACCTGGTATTCTGCGACATCGATGGCGCCGCGCGTAACCACTTCATAGTCATACCCTATGTACGGATTTGCTTCCACAAGTTTCAAGACATCATAATATAAGGCACCGGACGCGTCTTCATAATATAAGGGCTCATAGAATAGCGTCGTTATTAACGCATCGGTAAGTTGGCCTTCCATGGCAAGCATGATCAAGAGAGGATACGCAACAGGTCTCGTTCGGCCTAGACCATGAACAGGACATAATCGGCAGCTACTCGGACACCGCCCTCCCACGAGCCTTACTCGCAGATATTCCGTATGGTGGGGCAATCTTATGTCTCTCCTGAAACACCACTGCGGGAATTCAGCGAGTATCCGCTCTCTTGTCATATTAGGCATATCGCTGAAATATCTGAATACCGGATACAGCTCCTTGTAGTCGCCGTACCATCTTCCAGACTGTTTGAGCTCGCGCGCCTTCTCGAGGAGCGCCGCGCCTTCATCGTTGAGTATGCCGTCATTGCCGTACGAATCGAAGACCTCGATGCCCCAATCGAGATTTGTCTCCACGAATGCCCGTTCTTCAGTGATCCTTTTATGGACTTTACCGAAATCCTTCAACGCCTTCCTGTAAAGCCTCCATAGGCCAAATACTGGGACTCTGCCTTTCGCGAGCTTCTTGTAGATCGAGTCATACCTGTCTGGATCTAGGTCGACATCGCCATCGAGGTACCTAAGGTACATATTCGAGCGGTGCAGGCGCGCAATCATCTTCGATATGCTCCCTATCCATGATTCGCCTGGGGGGATACGACGCAGGCCCACGAAACGGCTGCGGACGACGCTCAGATCGTGATATACGCTGTAGAGATTGCTCGCTTCTGAATCAACCGCGACAGGTGCAAAGTCGCGCCCCCAAAGGACAATATTCCTCTCATATGAGAAACATCTAACCTCCTCAAGCATATGGAAATAAGGGCCTTCTTCCTCTCCATCGCTCTCGAGCCGGTCCTGTCCTATGATCTCTATCACGATCTCGTCTATGCCGGTTCCGAACGGCCAAAACTCGCGATAATCGCTTTCTTTGTAATAGGTTCTTTCAAGGCTGTCCCCGGCCACTACCGCACGGAAATCTATCTGGCGGTTGAAGAACCTTGTAACGTATCCTCCACCGACCGATATATTCTCCACATCATATGTGTCCGCAAGAAGGTCTCTTACAAATCCGACCCCCTCTTGCACATGCTTAAACCTCTCTATCATCAGGGATTGCCCCTCTTCGTCCAGCGTCTCCCAGTAAGCGTTCCTGCCTTCAAGTCTATCTATGAGCGCCGGCTCGTCATAATCTTCTTCCACTGCGGTATCGCTGAGCGCGGACATGGGCAATGAGTACTCGTATTTCATGTTTGGATCTATCTCGGTCTCAGGCAGGATTAAAAATAGCACCCTCAGTAGAATATAGCTCACTAGGCCCCTCATCGCCTTGGGCATCCAGCTCCTACCCAATACTATCCAGGCAAATCCGAGCATAGTGGCTATAAATGAAGCCGCTATGGCTATAGAAACCGGGTCGCCTTCACCCGAGGTTGATGTTGAGGCCGCGGGTTCTTGTGTAGTCTCTGACGCATAAGCGTTCGCAAGTGGCAACTCGATATAGCCGGGCGTTATGCCGCGCGTCCTGGCCAGCTCTTGGATCTCTTCACGGTCAAGCATAGTGGCTGCCGGCACAGGGAAGTCCTCAGACTCTATAACATTCGCTATCTCCGGCCATTCTTCGCGCTTAGCCTTGTAGAATGAGTCACTGGTGGGCCATCGCTCATTAAAGCCTTGGTGATGTCGAGACATATAGGCGTACAGGACATTAGAGTAGTATGGAAGCCCCAACAAAGAGGCCTGATCGATCCTCCCGTTTTCAGACTCCCATACATCTGGCGGTATCATGCTGCAAGGCCAATATTTGGGCGGAAACGATATGCGCACCTCGCCATCTGGATATAGCACGCATTGGATATTACTGATAAATCCCGGCTTAGTTGATGCCCAGTAAACATTATACTGCCTTCTGTCCTCAGGCAGGTATCCAAATCCTCTTTTGCTAAGCGCGCGTGTGTCATGGTACTCTATAAATACTTTATTCGGGTCAGTATTTATTTTATTGCTATCAGTTCTAACTGGTTCTAGGGTGTACCCTTTTGACTCAAGATATTCGTTAATCATCTTAGAAAGATCTCTCGAGATCCTGCTCCAGCGCGCTATATGCTCATCCCCATCCGGTTTTTCTGCATTATAATACGGTGGACTATAAAACCGTATATCTACCACCTCGCCTTGTAGCCTTTCGAGGAGCCATTTGTAACGCTCTGCGTAAAACTCTTTGATCGCGTCATCGCTGTCTTGGCCCTTTCCCCGCAATGTGAAATAATCCAAGTCCCCCACGCTCACGGATACCGTAAACCGTATCGGGTCTTTTGATGAGATGATGCGGTCTATGTTTCTAGCAGCGAGCGCCTTGTGTTTTTCTATCGGGCCATGTGTCATCACGTTATACTTAAATGGGTCCTCTCTTTTCGGCCTATCAAGATCGAGCTTGATAACATCGTAGAAAAGCGCCCCTGATGGATCCTCATAGTAAAGAGGTTCAAACCTGACCGTTTCCAAAGCCCATTTAAGCTTGCCCGTCTTGGCAAGCATCACAACGAGAGGATAGGCCATAGAGTGCATCTTCTTGGCATTCAGTAGAGGGCAGAACGGACAAACATTGTCGCACCCGTCAACAAGCTTTGCGCCTATTAATCCTACGCCTTCCGGAAGATCCAGTCTCTTAAAATATCTCTGCGGGAATTCTTTTAGTATCTGATCTTTATCCATATCAGGGATGTTACGGAAGTACTGTATCACGCTGTGTAACTCATCACGCAGATCTGGGTGCGGAGTGGTACCTTGGAGTGCCTCAACCGCCTCTAAAAGGATCCGGCCCTCTTCGCTTAATACACCATCGTTCTCGTACGAACCGAACATGTCTGTGAAATATTCTATGTTGGCCGCGACATCGTCTGTCGTAGACTCTTTCAGGACCGCTGTTGTAGTCGTAGCCGTGGAAGTCCCTACACTCCGCTCTACTTTAGCCTTAAGAGAGGTAGCTTCTATCGCCCTTATCCTGTCGAATGTGTCAGAGTCAAAACCGTACGCGAGAGAGTTTACAGAAAAGCATAAGATAAGAAGGCAGGATATGGCCTTGCAGAGCGCGCTCTGCTTCGATAAAGCCGGTCTCATCTCATCTCTTTCTCTCTTTATCATATTACACCGCTGTCATGGACTCTCGCGCCATGCGGAGTTCCCGCTCTCTGTTAAATTCGTCTTTCTGTATGGGCGGAAGGTCTATCGTTATCTTCTTTTTGTCTTCTATTATCCTATCGATACCCTCTTTTGTGTTTATGCAAGGCAACTTGCTTCCCGTAAGTCTCATATATCGGGCGTTTATGTATCCTGCCAGATTCATTATCGCTGAGTCGTCCTGCCATAGATCCGTCTCGTCAGGTATGTTACTGGCGGCGAATGCTATCTCCAGGCTGTTATAGAGTGTCTCTTTATCAAACATGTCTCTTCCCTTTAGATCCACAGATGATGAGCCTATATCTATCCCGTTCTTTGGCATGAAGCCTTCTTTGTGGTCATACTCAGGTGGCACGCTCGATGCTATCCATATGAGGCCATTGTCTCCGTTTGTCTGTATATCATTGAAGGTACATCCCGGGTATAAGACCTTTAGATCATTCCACCACTCCTTGATCATCATATACTGCTCTTCGTTATTGAGCGCCCAGATATTGTTTATCCTCAAGTCATAGGCCCTTCCTTCCACAAGGTCGTCTGCGAGGATCGCGTGGAGATCTGTGGGTATCGCGGCGTCTTCTGTGGCGGTCGATGTGGACGCGGCGCCGGTTTCTGACAATTCACGGAAAACCTCATATACATCATTGGCGATAGGCTGTACCAAATCGTCCGGCCAGAAGTGGTCCATATCGTATCCGGACAGCACCTTGCCCATATCTCTAGCCTCTATCTGTTTGATAAAGCGTCTTACGATCCCTTCGTCTTTTAGGCCTGTGCAATAGATGCCATCGTCACGTGTACCTATAACAAGGATATACGGGATATCCTCTGGTATATCATATAAGTCATTATTAGCGTCGTAATCTTCCCATCCTTGAGCATAATAACGAGCCCCCCAAAAGAATCCATAATTCTTACCTTCACGCTTCCATTTTTCAAGTATATCGCTTACAGTTGTTCCTTGTGGTATGCTATTTTTCCATATAGGGTCCTTCAATCTATGTGAAACCAATTTTTCAACCGAGCCTGTAACAGATATAACACCTGAGAGCTCAATAATGCCTATAATCTTTAAGGTGTTAAATGGTGAGCCCTGATCAGCACAAGCCATCGCCGCTATTCTCCTTGCTACTGTGGCACCACCGGAATACCCGCACAATATTGAAGACGAGAAGTTAATCTCGTCATCCATATTCTCCTGAAGATAAGCACTAACTGCCTCTGCGTCATCGATTCCGCCTTCAATAGAGTAATCATACGCCTTTCCATCGCTCTCGTTTAAATTCCTCTTCTTCTTGTTATTGGTGAGATCCGGCCTGACGACTATATAGCCTTCTTTTACGAATCTTTCGGCATGGGCCTGGAACACAGGATCGGTCTTGCACCCCATGAGCCCATGGAAGATAAATATGACAGGCCTCTTTCCACTAAACCGCTCTTTATCGGGCCTGTCCATTAAAAATACTACTTTCTGATTTTTTGAATTTGTTGTAACATATTTTTCTACGGCAGTCGAGCTGATAGCGGCGGTGCTTTCGCCAATATCTCCATCATCTGATGTGCTGGTCGCGCCGCTCTCACCTGGATTCTCATCGCGCCGCGTGACGGCCTTCTCTTCAGCATATTCATCTGTCTCAATAACCGCGTCTTGCCCTTCTTCGCGCCTAATCGCGACTATGGCCCTCTCCCACCTGGAGCGGATCCTTTTGCCTATATCCCATTCTGAGAACAAGCGGCCACTATTTCTATACCACTCTGCTCCTGGATCATTTAGATCGATAACTCTGGGTTCGGGTATTAGACGATCGTCTTCCGATTCTTTGAGCGGCGCCGCATCGATTATATAGCCGTCCTCTGTGACCACCCAGACATGATATATGTCACCCTGGTAATTCTTGTAAGGTCCTGAGTAATACCATAGAGAGGCGTTCTTCATATCGAGATCCGACTCTTTTAGCAACCGCTCTGTTTCGATTGAGCACCCCATGCAGGTTGTTGTGCGCAGTCCATGGCCCCAGAATCTCTCTTTATGCTGATCGATAAACTCACGGGCCCGCGCAGCGATCTCCATATACACCTTTTTGGGATCTGCTGTGTCTTGGATAGATGTTGATGTGCTTGCTGCAGACGTAACGGCAGAGCCTGGCTCCTGTGGCTTATCTTCGACTTCGTTCAGCTCGATCTCGTGTTTTTCAGCCAATGCGCGTATATCCTTTAGAAGATCATCCATGGCGTATTCAGCCTCTGAGATCTCTAAATATTTCTCTATGATAGCTGCGAGTTCGGCCATTATGCCCTCCTGGGCAGCTATTACATCACTTACTTTTTGGTCGCGCTGGTCTAAGTGCTGCTCTGTCGGATTGCACTCTTTGATAAAGCTCCCTATAGTCTCTTCTTCTGACATCTTATCCATACAAACAACGAATGAAACGAGCAGTGAAAAAATATCGTCGCAAGGCAGGCACAGTTCATCAAACCTATTTTGTTCTATCCTGTCGAGAACCCTCGCCTTGCTCGCGTAGAATGGTTTGTATGTGCGTTTCCTTAGACCTCTGTCTTCTTCGCTCAACCCGTCTTCCCCCTCAATAAGAGTGGTGCTATCGTGATCGAGATATCTCCAGCTCGATCTTCCATATCCCCAGCTCCCCCCGGCCCACATGATGCCTGAGTCATCGAGATCGCCGCATACATACCTTCCCTCAAAGAGATCGCGGTAGGAACACAAGACCCCGTGGACCACATCGATAAAATTGCGCGCTTTTTCTTTATCGGACATACTCTTAAAGAACCCTTTCGTAGCCCTTGCCAGAGTATATCCAGGTATCTTAGCTATAAGGAGTGCCTCGTGCACAAAATCATGCTCTTTTGCCTTATTTCTGTCACCAAAATCTACCACAGCCGCAAGGCGGGGCATGTTCTGGTGTCCGTGCAGGTCTCTAAAGAGGCCTATCTGCGGCCTTATGAATGTACCGACTCTATCTTTTCTACCTGAGCCCTTTAAGGCATATCGCGACCCCTTGATGAAGTCCTCACTGGTTTGGCCTCTATATTCGTATTCATGGAGTTCGAGGCCTATGCCGGGCCTGCCTATTCTCGCTGAGTGCGCGCCCAAAAGGCCTACATACACAAAGTCCCTCTTGAATTGACTCGCGCTTATAGTCGGTATCTCGACTTCTCTCTTCTTGCCATCATCTTCTTGAGCCTTTTTGTCCTCCATAATGGGCTCGAGAAATGTGATGTATATAATGAATATGGACGCGATCGACATATACGCTATAGCGGGTGTTCCGAGACGGAATGAGAATATAGAAGCCGCCAATGTTACATACAGAGGCAGCTCAGGGCTCCATGACGGCACCTTCCTGAGGTTGGGCAGGTAGTTGACAAATGTGGCCACAAAGAATCCCATGACAAAGTTGGCTAGTATCCTGGCGCTTGGTGAGAAAAACTGCTGCAAAATATCGTGAGCGATGAGTATGAGTGCAAACCTATATAACACTGCAAGCACCGTCTTTTGGCCCTGTCTTCCGAGCGCATACTCTTTTCTGATCTGCTTGGCCTCGTCCTCAGAACTATTCTTCGCCAAGTCGAGTGCGTAATATCTCTGGAAGAAGAGCGTAATGATACTGGCCGATCCCGCACCGCCTATCGCTGATGTCAATGTCCTGAAGATCGGATTTGTAACACCCGTCCAGTCTATAAATATGAAAAGCCAGCTCATCAATGCGCCCAAACCGAACTTTATGGCAAAACCCCATATGAAGCGCGATCCGATCTTCCAGCTCCTGGATGGATTATCCGATAGGTATAGAGCTGATAATTCAGCAAAGGTGCCTATCAAGGCCGAAGTCATTCCGCCTACCAGGTTGGGGCTAAGGGCATTATAATAATAGCAAGCTGAATAATAGTAGAATAGGCTCGCGCCGGTCGCAAAGAGAAACACATAGTTAAATATTATTCCGACAACTACTACAGCTGATCCTGCAAGGATAACATTGATAAGCTTTGAAGCTGTGGCATCTCTTTTCGATCCTGGAGGAGAGATATCGCCTGCCACAAGGCGCTCATACTTTTTGGAAGAAGCAATGAAGAAATATCTATAAACCAGTATATAGACTATCAACTCTGCTATGCATGATGGGTTGAAGAATATGATAGGGACTAAGGCGAGTGGAAGAGCATTTAATAATGCGACCTTCGATAGAGATTGAGCAGACATATCCCCTGAAAGCTTGTCCAATCCAACGCGGTATGCCACAGGAAATACGACCGCCCAAGTAAGCAGCGAAGCTATGGCGCCTATAATAAGCGGGTTCTGCATCGGGAACGCCAGCGTCATCCCCCACGCAATTGCTATATTCGCGCCCCACATAAATCCTACTGGGACCTCTCCTTTGACTGCGCCTTCTTTTTCATCTTCCACCAGAGAGACATCAGAATCTGAAGTCGATGTCGCAGCTACAAACGTAGGCGTATCTTCTGTAGCAAGTATGCTGCGCAATGTAATTTCGTGATAGGCTGGTGAGAGCGCCCCGGTTTCAGCTAAACCCATGATCTCTGTTTCATCTACCATGCCGTCTAGAGGAACTGGTATATCGTCCGCAAAGACCGCATCCATTACTTTATCAAGCTTGCCAGGCGCTATTGGCACGGTCTTTTTGTGATCGCCCCACTCCTTATATAAACCAGGGTGGTGTACAGACATATAATCATACAATGCTTCCGCGTACGGTCCAGGAGTTGTGGCTATCCAGCTCAGTCTTCTCTTCTGTGCATCTTCTGGCTCTCCGATTATATTGCTCGGCCTCTGGTGGTCTGGCGGGAATCTAATCCTTATAGAGGCATCTGGATATACAACATACTGGATATCTTTTTCGAACCGAGGATCCTGAGTCGCTTCATATACAGCATCCGGCCGGTCGTCTGGATGCACATAAAGCAACCCTCTATCCGAAAGGACCCTCTCATCCCTCTGATTCACGTATATTTTCAACAAGTTGTTGGTGTGATGCCTGACGATCCGATAATTCTTATTCTCCAACATGCTCTCTACGCCTTTTTCGACTCTTTTATGTATCACCTTCCACCTTTCCAAATGTCCGTTCTTAGCTCCAGACAGTCTTGGTGGCGAATACATGCGGATCTGCACAAGTTCATTGTCCAGCCCATCCATGAGCCATTCGTACATCTTAATGTAGTGATCGATTATAGTCTGGTCATTTTCTCTAAAGAGCCTAGAGAAATCTCGATCGCCTACGCTTACTGAAACTGTAAATAAGAATTTCTCATTCGCTTCCGTAAGTCGCTTAAGATTACGACCCGCGAGCCCTTTTTGATCCTCTACTGAACCGTGTGTCATAATATTGAAAGAATATGGCGCAGAGGGGGTCGGTGTATCAAAATCGAGCTTGATAACATCGTAAAAGAGGGCTCCTGAGGGATCCTCATAATAAAGAGGTTCAAATTTAAAGTCTCTTAAGGCCGTGCCTAAAAGACCTTCTCTTGCGAGCATTATGACTAGTGGATACGCCATGCACTTCATCTTAGAATGACGCTGCTCAGGGCAGAATGGGCAGAGTTTTGCGCACCCGTCTATCAGCTTGGCGCATATGTGCCTTTCGGCAAATCTCGGCAGGCTTATCTTTTTAAAATACTTTTGAGCGATCAGCGGAAATTGCGCTTTAATCTTATCCCCATTCATATTCGGGATCTCTCTGAAATAATTTATCACCTTGCAGAGCTCATCGCAGGCATGGTCGCTTATAGATGAGTCGCCAGATATCCTTGCCTGCTCCAGGAGCCATTCCCCTCCACCCTCTACTGTACTCAATATGCCGTCCGCTGAATAAGAATCGAACACCCCTACAAACCAATCTCTGTGCTTGGCTATATAGCCATTCTTAACCGTTCTTCCTATTTCTGTCTGCCGCGCGCTCGCTTCAGAAGCTGAAGACGTCGATGCGCCAGTATGATTATCTGAAGGAGGGGCGGGCTCATCCAAGGCATTCGAGAGGGGGCTATTCTTTCGCGTGATATCCTGCCATATAAATCGGATCCAAATGATCAGAGTCTCACGGTAGCTTCGAGCGGTTAGGCTGCGCTTATTTATCACTCTACGATTCTCTTTAACGCCCTCCTCGACCTCTATAAGGTCTACTGTGTCCGGTGACCAAATAATATCGACCTTCCTGCGCTTGGCCTCTCTATATCTTGCCATCTCTTCAGGATAGGCCGCCCATGACATTCCAAGATCAAATGCAATATCGATCTCAGCCATGCATAAGCCCATACAGGCCAATGTCAGGGACCATAGGCAGCTTAGAAGCTCTATAAATTTTCGTGGGGTTGAATAGATGCCTAGTACGCGCGCTGAGTTCTTGATGAGATGCTCTATTTCCCATTCTGTGATATTCCCTCTCCGCTTGTACCGCTTCAGGATCTTCAGTGTGCCCGGAGCGCGCGCGAAGAGCCCCCTGGACATACCGATCTCCAGCAATCTGCAATAACCTGACGGGTCGTACTTCCACAGCTGGTTGGCTGTATAGACTTTATCGGCAAGTTCTATGAGATCTCTTTCTTGATTAAACTGTTCTACCCCCCCAATGGGAATAGACGCAAGAATCGTCAGCGTCTCGTTGAACTCGAATAAAGCCTTTTTCGCCCTCTCTTCCGGGCCATTCGGTTCACGCTCACCATCTGTATCAGCGGCTGTGCCCCATGAACTATCCCGCTCGACGCCATTATCGCTGCGTAGAGATCTGTAAATACGCAGTGCGAACTGTCGGATAAAGCCTGCCAGGCGCGATTCACCCAACATTATCCAAACGCTGATCCATAAAATGGCAAGGACGGAAAGGGCTGGTAAGCTGCCCGCCGCGTCCACTCCGTTACACCCTGCTAGAGAGGCAATAAAAAACACGGCCGCACCCTTGAAAATAGTTTGCGTTTTACGCACACCGGTGACAGCCACCGGCTCCGCAACTGCTTCTGTATCAGCAGGTTGTGATACAGATCTTTCTGATTTCGCCGCGCCTGGATTTTGGGCGCTTGAGGTTGACGCTGAAGTAGATGTGGAGACCCTGCGTCCGTCATCCTGTGTATCGTCCGCATCGGGAGGGGCATTGAGGAGTATCTCTCCCGGCCCATTGTCATCCGATATCTCTACCAATACACGGTCTCCGTCTATCCTTATGGCCGCTTCGAACCGGTCATCTCTTATATCGGCGTATGTCCATTTTACCGCTGCGACAAGGCAGCCGTTTAGACGTTTCTCGTAAGAAGAGAACTCACGTCTGATCCTGACAGGGTTTAGCGGGGCGTTATAAAGGACTATCGCTTCCAGCGAACTTACGTTGTGCGGAAAGAACTGTTCAACCCTATCCGCGTAGCGTTTCTCGTTACGATGCCCTACATGCCTCTTGTCAGACCCTTTTCTAAAATCGCCGTAGTCCACAAATAAGATATTCTCCGTCTTCCTAACCTTACCCGGTTTTATGGACGGATCTAGATTGGCGAGAAATATCGCCCCACCGGATATGACATCCCTGGGTTCAGCAGGCTCAATAGCGACTACACCTTTTTCTGGCTCGCGCGGCATGCTGGGGCCTTTAGTGTATGCGAGAAAACCGAACCCATCGCTTTCGTCATAATATAAGACAGCTTCTCCGTCTTCCGTCTCTTCTCTCTCTATGTGTAGATCTGTCTCTGCGCCTGCCGCGGCCTCATCAGGCTCTTGTCGCTCAGTAGGCTCGTCCACCTCTTTGTCTTCCGCAGACACATCACGTCTTACGGTCGAGCGCGTGCCTTCGCCACTAAAAGTAGCCATAGAAAGCTCTATAGCTTTATGATTATGCGGATTAAAAACAACCGCTTGTTCAAAGGCTGCGCGCGCCTGATCCCACATGCTTCTAGCAAGGTAATAATAACCCCACGCCAAGTGGACCCTATCATCCTCAGGGAACCGATCTTTCGCTATTCGCAGGTGCTTTTCAGCATCTTCATAATCATTTTGGCGCCAGCAAACCTCCGCGATCCTAATAAAAGCCAAGGGATTGGAATCATCCATGCTAAGAGCCAGCGCAAGAGCCTCCCTCGCCTCTGTATATTCTTCAAGCCTGAGAAGCACGCTGCCGTGCAATAAATGGATCTCGGGCCTATCTGCCCATTTCTCGCACATCATTTTCGTTACCTGCCGCGCTTCACCGCACTCTCCAGCGACTAAAAGCGATACCGCGAAATTGTGGTGTATTTTTAAATTTTCCGGCCAACACTCGGCAGCCACTCTGCCAAGACTGATGGATTCGCGTATATGTCCGGACCTTCTCAATTCACTTATGAGGCTATTATAGGACGCTTGATCGTCAGGACTCCATTTCTCAGACATCCTCTTTATCTGCTCGAACGCCTCTACATAGCGTCCTGCCTGGAAAAATGCCCTCGCCAGATTGTCTTGTGAATAGAGATTGTCCGGATATATAGACGCCACCTCCCGAGCCTCCTCCAGGGCCTCATCTATCCGGCCGTTCAGCAGCAACGCCTTTGTGTAATTATTCCTTGAATAGTGATCATTCGGCCTCTCTTCTTTCGCCTCTCTCGCCTCCTCCAGGCCTTGCGCAAGTCGGCCCGTCCTTAATAGTGAGCGTACAAAATTGTTCCGCGCGTGCGGATCGTCAGGGTTTTCCTCTCTCGTCTTTTTAGCATGCTTATAGGCCTCCCTGTAACGCTTTGCCAAATGGAGCGCCTTGGTCACGTTGTTCTGCATGGCCGGGTCATTCGGCTGGGACCTCGCGGCTTCGCGCGCCAGTTTCACCGATGCCTCGTGCCTGCCCATTTGTATAAGGCACTCGGTAAGCAAAGCGGTGATCTCGGCGCTCTTGGGGTATGTCTCGCGTCCTTCCGCGAGCAAGGCCCGCGCCTCACCGAATCTATTGTCTTTCATCAGGGCTTTGGCTCTAACCAAAAACTTCCTTGCTCCGTTCGACGGCTTAGGTTGAGAACGGCCCGCGCCGGGCTCATCATCCTTCTTTTGCCCGGGTATGGGGCCTTTGAACGTCTCAGGTAGTTCAGCGCTAGTTCCCACCGCCACTGGACGATCACCGATAACATCTTCTATGGTATCGTATTTAGGCCTCAGATCGAGACTCGTCATGATAGAGCGGCCGAATGCGTCATTCCAGAAGCCGCGCACAAGATCCCTGTTAAGGAAGCTCTCATTTATCGCGGATAGCGCGTCACGCAATCTGGCTCTTTCCTGATCGAGCAGTGAGCTTAAAAGTTCGCACGCCCGGCCATACGGCGTAAGATCTCTGCCATTATCGCGCTCGTCATCGACAGGCTCCGCTCCGGCAGCGATCGTCCTCATGTAGTCGGAAAGGTCTTGCAGGCCTGCCTCTAGATTGAGATGCTCTCTATTCCTCTCTACTATGTCCCTGAATTCACGTAAGTAGTTACCGCTGTGACCCGACTTATCAAAGGCCTCTCTTATACTCACGATAAGCCTCGCTATGCGCAGCAGACCGCTAAAATCTCTCGCCCTTTCTAGATGCCGGACGAGCTCGATAAAGCGGTCGGCGCTGAGCTTGGCGAGATGCAGTACAAATCTATCTTTAACCGCATCCAGCCCACCGTGATAGTCATTTATCGCGTTACTGAGCTCTGCGGGGATCGCCTCCCACATCTCTTCATGCTTGATGGGTGAGCCTCTATAGAGCGCATAGAGCCCTTCCCAGACATCGTTCCAATTCGCGTAGCGCATATAGAGTCCGAGTCGCGGGGCTACTGCCGGGACCCCTCCAAAACATTTTGTAAAGTATATAAGATCTATCCTTCCGGCTTCGTATAGCTCTGTCATCCATGGAAACGGTATCATCTTGGGTGCGGGATCCATCAGCCATTCGAGGTCTTCATCATCCGGCTCTCTTCCAAACATGAAGGAGTGCAATTCGCTGCAGTACTTCTTCCAATCATATAACCCCACGTGCCTTACGACCCCGAAGAGCGAGTCTATCCAATCCCTGCCATTCTCTCTCAAGGCCAGCCTTATATGGACTTGGCCGCCGTGCGCGCTATGATAAGCCGTATAGGCCACCAGGTCTTCCCGGCCTCTTTCGATAAACTCTGCTGTGCGGGGCATAATAAGCTTGGGGATCGCGGACCCGTTAGAAGGCGGGTTCATAAAATCATAAAATTCTTTGTGCGCGGGGATCCTGTGGTATATAAATATATATAGCTCCCAGCAATAGACCGGCCATCTCGTCATCGCAGCATTGTCCGCGGAATCTTTGCAGAGCCAGGAGATGACGCCCTTCTTTCCGCCATAGAACCTCTGCGCGGCGCGCCAGGTCCCTCTTGTGAGCTCTTTGTCGTCTAGATCCGAATGCGCAAACCGGGTACACGCAAATTTGTAAAGTGCCGGGGGGGCGGGCTTTTCTCCGTTAAACTCTTGATATACTTTAGCCAAGAACGCACCCGGGAAGGCCATGGAGTCGCCGCCGGTCCTCCGGGACTGTGAGATGCCGAGCCTTTCGCAGACAACAGATGTCACTTTGTCTCCAGGAGCGGCAGCGGCCCGCGTATCCTGGTCTACATGGTATTTCGCGGCGATCTTATAGATATTGTCATAGGTGAGGCCAGAGACCGCGGCCAACGCTTCGCTGGATGGAAACGCCTTATTGGCGTTACGGTCCTTCTTTTCCGGATCGATGAAATTATCGAGCTCTCCTTCTGTAGGCTTACATTCGGCCGGTCTCGGTTTGGGATCGCCGTACTCGTCGTACCGGATGGCCCACAATATGACGCGGCAGAAGTTGCGCCAATCCGCTAGCGAGGACTCTCCGCGCCTTAGGACCTTGCCCGCGCTGATCCCGGCCTCATCAAAAAAGACGTCCAGTCCGCCCCAGGCCTGGCCCAGCTCTTTATTCATCGCCGCGTACCACGGCCTGCCATCAGCCCTATCGGGCGCCTGCATCTTTCCGCGCCTGGCGATCCAGCGCGAAAGATCTTTGAAATCCTGTGGCGGCCGGCCGTGGAATACTTCGTAGGCCCTCCAATAAAGAGAGGTCTTGCGTAAAGACTCGTTAAGGACCGGGCCGAACTCCCTGTCTTGCTCGCCGCATATAAGCGCCATACCGCTCAAGCCCTGCCTGCCGTTATGCCTTATCAAGGCGCGCTCAGAGCCTGTAAGCTCCCTATCCTTGCTATGGAGGCCGTCTATATGCGCGATAAGCTCCTCCGCGGGTAGGCCTTCAATATCCCGCTCCCTTCCTTTCAAAGCGGCTCGTATGCTGCTGCCGAGACCTCTTGCAACAGTGAAAGGCGTAAGCCCATCCAGGAGGGTTTTTCTATTTTCGGGCTGCAGCCAGTGGCGGACCCTCTCAAGGTGGAAACGCTTTATGGCCGCCACTCCTACAGGTGTGCCGTCAAGAAGTTCTGAAATGTATAGCCTCTCAGCGGTCGCGACGCCAGCGAGATACCTGTTATCTGCCACGGTCACACGCCCCACGTCATCCGAGCGCGAAAGGATCTTCATCCTGGCGTGCCTGTTTACACCCGCTACGCGGCTTTGCCCTCTGGTGTATAGCCGTTGCCGCGTTGCCGGCTCACCGTCTCCAGCGTTGGTCCCTGCAGGATAAAACGTAAGGTAGTTCCTGCTCGGCCGGGTCTCCTCTTCTGCCGGTTCGATCTCTCCAAGCACAAGGTGCTCCGGCCCTGCCGCCGGATCGGTGTAGAGCTTGCCAAGGACATAGCCGGTACCCGGCTGTCCATCACCCTCTGTCTCGCTCAAAGCCTCATGATCGACTACTAAGAACTCCCTTAGGGTATTCTTAAATGTCCGGCCGCGCAGGCGCGCCACAGTCATCACCAAATTCTGGATCCGCGGGTAGTCGAGTTTCGCCTCGTTTCGCAATATCCTGCGCACGGTCGTAACGCCTATGTGGGCCCTCTCCGCGATCAACTCAGGAGTAATACGCCGGCCGTCGACCGTATCTGCGCCTATGACGTCCTCTCTCAGGTGGTCAGCTATCATAGCGACCGCCCTCTCATCCGGCTCCAGTACGACTTTGTCGCCTTCCCTGTACGCACCTTTGGCTACCAAATTCTGGCAGAACCCTTCTGACCCGGGAATGTCTATCTGGGCCATATCTCCCCCTACCGACCGGACATGCTTTATCGTCTCATAGAGGCGGTAAATCGAATATACGTCGAAAAGGAGGCTCAGCACGTCTTTAAATTCTTTAGGCTTATCCGATGGAATATCCTCCAGCGAGAAGTTACTTGAAGATAGAGCCGATATAATGGCGTGGACCCTCATTATCCATGGTACGCCGCCCACGGCATCCATCCTCTCCAGCGAGAGGAGCGTAATATTGCTTTCGTGTATATAAGACGCGAGGTCTTTACTGGCTATAGACAGCGTATCCCCCTTATCTTGTGATAAGGGAGCGCCTCTCTGCCGGGCCATCTCCAGGCAGTAGCCGAAGACCGCTGCCGCGGGGCCTTCCAATCTCCAATCGTCCCTTCCGGGCGGCATTAGCGTATCGACGATCTCTTCGTAAGACCTCTTCCTTATCTGTGTGACTTCACTGGCCGGCGCGCCGTTTAGCCGGCAGGCGGATGCGTAGATCTCTCTGGCTTCCCAAACCTTAGTATCATCCATAAGGGCCCACGCAATAACGAGCGGGTCATTGCGCTCCCCAGCC
>JBDRDE010000115.1:0-7080 GCA_043821065.1 Candidatus Omnitrophota bacterium | reverse complement strand
AGTCTTAAACCCGAGAGCGCCCTGCTTCTTGAGCATCTGCGCGCCGACATTTGATGTCATGATGACTATCGTATTCCTGAAGTCCACCTTTCTTCCGAATGAATCGGTAAGCCTCCCTTCTTCGAAGACCTGAAGAAGTATATTGAAGACATCGGGGTGGGCCTTCTCTATCTCGTCAAGAAGGACTACCGCGTAGGGCCTGCGGCGCACCCTCTCTGTAAGCTGCCCTCCTTCCTCGTATCCGACATACCCCGGAGGGGCACCTACTAGCCTGGAGACATTGAACTTCTCCATATATTCAGACATGTCGAGCTGTATCATAGCGTTCTCGTCACCAAACATAAACTCAGCCAGAGCGCGTCCGAGAAGCGTCTTCCCGACACCCGTCGGCCCCAAGAATATAAAGGAGCCTATGGGCCTCTTGGGGTCTTTTATGCCCGCTCTCGACCTTCTCACGGCCTTGGCTATAGCCATTATCGCTTCGTGCTGGCCTATGACCCTCTTGTGTACCTCCTGTTCCATCTTGAGAAACTTCTCCGATTCCTTCTCTTCCAATCGCATAAGAGGGATGCCTGTCCATTTGGAGACTATGGTGGCTATATCCTCTGCAGTTACCATGACCTCAAGCTGGGTCTTCGACTCTTTCCACTTCTTCTGCGCCGACTTTAGCGACTCCTTAGATTTTCTCTCATCGTCTCTGAGTTTGGCGGCTTTCTCGAACCCTTGGCTCTTTACCGCGGCCTCTTTTTCGAGTTTTATATTCTCCACCTGCCCCTCCAGCTCTTTGATATAGTCCGGCGGGACCATCGTGGAGAGCCTGATCCGGGATCCCGCCTCATCGATAAGGTCTATCGCCTTATCCGGCTGGAACCTGGCGCTGATATACCTGTCTGAGAGCTTTGCGGCGGCTTCGATCGCCCCGTCCGTATACCGCACCTTGTGGTGCGCTTCATACCTGTCTCTTAAGCCGTGGAGTATCTTTATCGTCTCTGCTACACTCGGCGGTTCGACCATGATGGTCTGGAACCTCCGCTCGAGAGCGGCGTCTTTCTCAATATACTTCCTATATTCATCGAGAGTGGTAGCCCCTATACACTGTATCTCGCCGCGGGATAGCGCGGGTTTTAATATATTGGAAGCGTCTATCGCGCCCTCGGCGCCTCCCGCCCCCACGAGTATATGGAACTCGTCTATAAAGAGTATGATGTCATCGGCCTTCTTTATCTCATCCATGAGGGCCTTTATCCTCTCCTCGAACTGGCCCCTGTATTTAGTCCCGGCGACCATGAGCGCCAGGTCAAGGATGATTATCCTCTTGTCCTTAAGGACCTCAGGTATGTCGCCGTTGACTATCATCTGAGCCAGCCCTTCGACGATCGCGGTCTTGCCCACACCCGCCTCTCCGAGAAGCACGGGGTTGTTCTTCGTACGGCGCGCCAATATCTGTATAACCCTCTCTATCTCATTTACCCTACCTATTACGGGATCCAGCTTTCCTTGGCTCGCTAACTGGGTAAGGTTCCTCCCGAACGCGTCTATCGCCGGGGTCTTGCCTTTCGGCCCTGAAGGCCTGTCGCTAGAGCCCGTGGAAAAACCGGGGGTGGCCGAGCCCAATATCTGCATGACTTCGTCCTTTACCTTGCCCGCGTCGAGCCCCAAGTTCATCAATACCTCAGATGCCACTCCCTCCCCTTCCTTTATAAGGCCCAAGAGTAGGTGCTCTGTCCCTATGTAATTATGCCCCAGCTGGCGCGCCTCCTCCATGGAGAGTTCTATCGCCTTCTTGGCCTTAGGAGTAAAAGGTATATCGCCGGATACACTCGCGGAAGAACCCGGCTGTACCAGCTTTTCTACCTCCATCCTTATCTTTGTGGGATCGAGCCCCAGGCTCATAAGGACGGCGGCCGCTACCCCTTCACCCTCCCTTATCAAACCGAGAAGCAGGTGCTCAGTCCCTATATAATCATGATTAAACCTTTTAGCTTCTTCTTTGGCTAAAAGTATCACCCTTCTCGCTCTTTCGGTAAACCTATTGAACATCGCCATTGCAACTCCTCCAAACTATCTGTTTCGGTTTGCGGTTAGCGGTTAGCGGTTTGCGTACTGCACGCTAACCGCTAACCGAACACCGCTAACCGCTTATTATCCCCCTAGTTTCTCCCGTATCAACTCAGCCCGCTTAAGATCGCGCTCGGAATGAGACAAGACCTTCTTCTCCATCTTCTGAAGATGGGCGGGTTGCGTTAATATAAATAATTCGTTGATCACAGGTATCGTAATATCTTTAAGTATATCCATATCTACTCCCAGCCTTATCGCCGATAGCAGCTCTATCGTCTCATTCGATGAGATTATATGCGCGCTCCTCAATGTGCCATATGAGCGCCATATCCTGTCCACTAGCCTCTCCTTAGACCTCACAAACATGGCCTTTCTCGCGTTCTCCTCCCTTGTGACTATCTGGCCTATGACCTTCTCTATGCTGTCGATGATCTCCTCTTCAGTCCTTCCCAGTGTTACCTGGTTGGAAATCTGGAAGAAGTTACCCTGCACTTCTGTGCCCTCTCCGTAGAAACCCCGTACGGTGAGCCCCAGCTTCGTGATGGTCTGGAGTATCCTGCCGGCCTGGTTAGTGAATACGAGCGCCGGCAGATGGAGCATGACCGATGCCCTTACGCCTGTCCCGACATTCGTCGGGCATGATGTCAAAAATCCCAGCTTGGGCGAGAATGCGAAATCGAGGTTCACGCCAAGCTCATTGTCGATCTCGTTGGTGATCCTCCAGGCCTCTGTAAGGTTGAATCCGGACTGCATTACCTGCGTACGGATATGGTCTTCCTCGTTTATCATTATGCTGACTATCTCTCTGTCATCTACCACAAGCCCCTTGAATTCCTGGGTCACGGCATGCTCCTTGCTCATGAGATGCCTCTCCACCAGGAACTGCTTATCCAGATCGCTGTAGTCTTTAAGGTCGAGGTATGTGGACTTCTTTAAATAATTTGCCGCCTCAACGGCCGACTTTATCTCCTCCAGGCTCTTCTCTCTCTGCTTATTATCGGCCCAGTGAGAGAACGGTATATCGATCAGGTTCCTGGCGGACCTTATCCTGCTGGATATCACTATGTTCGAATTGGGCCCCGTACCCCTGAGCCATTCGCTGGTATGGTTTAAGAAGGTATCTAGGTTCATTTTTTATTCTCCGCCTCTTTTTTTTCCATCTCCCTGATCTTGTCTCTTATGCGCGCGGCCTCCTCAAACTCTTCGCTCTTTATGGCGTGCTGAAGCCGTTCTTTAAGGTCTTCTGCCTTATCGGTCTTCTTTTTCTTCTTAAGGTCTTTCTTTGGCAATACCCTGGACTCCGTTGAGCTCATCGGGGATTTTCCATAATGCTCCACAGAGCCGTGTATCCTCTTTATGAGAGGCGCAAGGCTGTCGCTGAAGACCGTGTAGCATTCAGAGCAACCCAGCCTGCCGGCTTTCTTGAAGTCATCGTAGACCATGCCGCACTTAGGGCACTTGGTCTTTGCCTCTTTCTTGGGTACGGCCTTCGATTCAAAATCGGCCAGCCCTGCCAGAAGGTCGCTCAATCCGAAATGTTCTTCCATCTCGGCACCTTTCTTTCTGGCGCACTCCTCGCAAAGGTGGAGTTTGGTTATCTTGTTATCTATGATCTCAGTAAGATGCACCGTCGCATCGATCTTTCCGCATACATCACACATCATCGCTACCTCCAAACTATTTGCTTAGGGTCAAGGGTCAATATCTAACTCCGTCCACTCTCGTCAACTTGTGAAACTTCTCAAGCAGCCTCAAAGTGATCTCGCCCGGCCTGCCGGCGCCTATCACGCGGCTGTCTATCTTTGTCACCGGCACTATCTCCGCCGCCGTTCCCGTAAGAAAGCATTCATCGGCGCAATAGAGGTCCTCGGGTTTCATCATCTCCTCGGCCACCGGTATACCTTCCTTCTCGGCTATCTCCATAACTACCTGGCGCGTGATACCCTTAAGCGCCCCCACATCTGGTGGAGGTGTCGAGATGGCCCCATGCCTGACTATAAAGATATTGTCGCCAGTGCACTCCGCGACATATCCGTCATGGCTAAGCATGATGGCCTCTTGTTTGTCTTCTCTTATCGCTTCTATCTTGGCCAGTATGTTATTGAGATAATTGAGGCTCTTTATCTGGGGGTTTAAGGCCTCTTTTAAATTGCGCCTTGTATTGGCTATTATAATATAGAGCCCGTCCTCGTAAAACTCCTTGGGATAGAGGACTATCTTATCAGTAATAATGAAGACCGTCGCCTCCTTGCATTTTCTTGGATCGAGCCCCAGATCCCCGGTGCCTCTCGTGACAACCAGCCTTATATAGGCGTCCCTCAGCTTATTGCTATTCAATGTCTTGATCACGGCATCTATCAGCTCTTCTTTTGTCATAGGTATAGTAAGCTCTATGGCCTTCGCCGACTCAAATAGGCGGTCGAGATGCTCTTTCAGCTTAAAGACCAGTCCGTCATATGAACGTATGCCCTCAAAGACACCGTCGCCGTAAAGCAGGCCGTGATCGAAGACCGAGATCTTCGCGTTATTCTTATCCACCAGTTTCCCGTTCAGAAATATCTTCACCCAACTACTCCTTACTATTACCTGTCATTCCGGCCGAGCCTTTGCTTGCATGGGGCGAGTCCCGTTAGACCATTTAGGTCTAACGGGACGAGTGCCGGAATCTTGGCATGCTAGATTCCGGTATTTTGCTTCGCAAAAACCGGAATGACATGTTTGGCTGTGTCCTGTGCGATCACCCCGTCTTTGATGCGCAGTATCCTATCCGCCCTTTCGGCCAAAGAAGGCTCGTGCGTAACGACGATAAAGGTCTTCCCGCTCTCCCTGCTCAACCTCCATATAAGGTTTTGAAGATCGACGCTCTTTTCAGAATCCAGGTTGCCGGTCGGTTCGTCGCAGAAGACTATCGCGGGATCATTTATAAGTGCTCTTGCTATGGCAACCCTCTGCGCCTCTCCTCCCGAAAGCCCAAATGGCTTATGAAGGGCCCTCTCTTTCAGCCCTACAGTCTCAAGGAGTCTCATGGCCCGGGTCGCACTCTCTCTATTTTTATCCTTCTTTATCAAAGCCGGCAGCATTACATTCTCCAAAGCGGTAAGCTCCGGCAATAGGTGATAGAACTGAAATACGAAACCCACCATCTCATTTCTGACCCTGCAGAGTGCCCTATCGCTCAATTTATAAAGATCCACTCCTCCCAAGAAGACCTTTCCATCAGTGGGCCGGTCCAGGCCTCCCAGAAGGTGGAGCAGCGTGGACTTTCCCGCGCCGGACGGCCCTATGATCGCCAGGATCTCGCCCTTCCGCGCTTCGAGATTGATGCCTTTAAGGGCGTATACATCCTTTGGCCCTTCTTTATAGACCTTGCATAGATCATGCGCTTTCAGCATATATTATTCGCACCTCAGTACATCTATAGGTTGGAGCTTGCTCGCGTGAAGGGACGGATATATTGCGGCCGCCATCCCGAGCACAAATGCCGCGGCAATGATAAAAAATGTGTCGGGCGCGCTCACGTTCACCGGAACACTGTAGATATAGTAAACATCAGGGGGCAGCTTCACAATCTCATATTTTGCCTGTAGATAACATAGCCCAAGCCCCATCGCGGCGCCTAACGAGATCCCCAATACGCTTATATAAAGACCCTCTAAAAAGAATACGGACATTATGCCCAGGCGGTTAGCCCCTATCGCCTTCAATATACCTATGTCTCTGGTCTTCTCCATAACGGTCATTATAAGCGTGCTTACTATATTAAAACACGCGACAAGTATTATGAGCGTCACCAGGAGGAACATGACCATCTTTTCTAGCTTCAAAGCGCTGAAGAGATTCTTGTCTACCTCTTTCCAGGTCGTCACCATCAAAGCCGGGCTGATCACAGAGTAGACCTTGCTCCTTATGTCGTCCGTTTCGAAGACCTTCGCTATCTTGAGTCCTATGGCGTTTACAACATTATCCTCGCCCAACAACGCGCGGGCCTCATCTATATTCACAAAGATGTAATTGAGGTCATAATCGTACCTACCCGATTTAAATACACCATTTACCTTGAACTCTTTAGACTCCGTAGTCGCGGGTGATATTATTGAAAATCTGTCTCCGATACCGAGTGAGAAGTTCCTCGCAAGCTCACTGCCTATAAGGGCGCCGTTATCCTTGAGCCCAGGGCTTCCAAGGGAGAGATAATTCTCTACCTTTATAAGGCGTTTTCTGGGATCCTGGTGCACCCCGCGCAGCAGGGCGCCTGCGATTTTGCCTCTTATATTGATGATGGCCTGGCCGTCCAGGAACTCCGCGCTATCGGATACACCGTCTATAGCCATCACGGCATCCATGGTCTTTTCCGCGTCGATCATCCTGCCGGCGCCCCCTATTATGATATGCGGGTAGACGCTCAATATCTTATCTTCTATCTCTTTGTTGAAACCGTTCATGACGCCCATGGTAACAATAAGCGCCGCGACCCCTACGGCTATCCCTAAAATAGAGATGATCGCCGTAGCAGATATAAAACGCTCTCTGCGCTTTTCTAAGAGATACTTGATGCTGATCAAAAATTGCCACTTCATGCCTGTCCTCACCACATGTGCGTAGAGTGTAGTGAGTAGAGTGTTTCATGCTTCACGTGCGCACAAAACTCTCTACACTCTACTCACTACGCTACTCTATAACCTCTTTCTTCAGCTGCGGAAAGAGTATCACATCGCGTATTGAAGGCGCATCCGTAAGCAGCATGACCAGTCTGTCTATCCCTATGCCGAGCCCGCCTGCCGGAGGCATGCCGTGCTCTAGAGCCCTCAAAAAGTCTTCGTCTATCTCGCGTCTCTCTTTCGCATCTTTAAGATCATCCTCGAATCGCCTTCGCTGCTCTATAGGATCGTTAAGCTCGGAATAAGCATTCGCGATCTCCATGCCGCCCATATAGAGCTCGAACCTATCGGACAATAATGGATTATCCTTCTTTCTCTTCGCTAGCGGACAGAGCTCTGTGAACATATCTACGACAAATAC
>JBDRDE010000114.1:0-5898 GCA_043821065.1 Candidatus Omnitrophota bacterium | reverse complement strand
CAAAGTTCGTCGCTAAGAGCAAATAGAGAGAGATATGACACTATTAACCGTTTTGACCGCAGTTATGCTTTTGGCTTTTGTAGGCCTTGGCATCTTTATTTTCAGCCATTTCGCCAAGGGCCTGTCGAAGATAGAGAGTAGCGTAAACAAAAAACTCGACTGGATAACACAGCAGGTTGACAGCAGGCTCAGGGATAACTCACAGTCGCTGCAGAACGCCAGTGTGGATCTGGGATCAAAGCTCGAATCAGCCGTAAAGGCTGTATCCGACGTCCACCGGCACCTCGGCAAGCTTGAGGAATCTCAACGCCAGATATATGAATTGGGAAAGGACATAACGGGCCTGCAGGATCTCTTAAGGGCCCCAAAAATGAGAGGCGGTATAGGTGAATTCTTCCTGGAAGACCTGCTAAGGCAGATAATGCCCCAGGAGTACTTCTCATTTCAGCATGAATTTAAGTCGCGGGAAAGGGTGGACGCGGTCATAAAATTCGCCCAGGGGCTCGTACCCATAGATGCCAAATTCCCGCTGGAAAACTTCCGCAAGTATCTCCAGACGGAAGACGAAAGAGAGAAGGAGGGCTTCAGAAAACAGTTCATAACCGACGTCAAGAACCACATAAAGAGTATATCCGAAAAATATATAAAGCCGGAGGAGGGGACGTTCGACTTCGCGCTTATGTATATCCCGGCAGAGAACGTCTATTACGAGACGATAATCAAGGACGAGAAGGCAACAGACGGGGGGCTCTTCCAGCACGCCCTCAAAATGAAGGTCATACCCGTATCTCCCAATAGCTTCTACGCGTACCTTAAGGTAATCCTACTAGGGCTGAAAGGCATGGCCGTAGAGAAGAGCGCGATGAAGATCCTGCAGAATATAGGCAAACTGCAAGGCGAGTTCACCAGATTCT
This sequence comes from Candidatus Omnitrophota bacterium, assembly GCA_043821065.1. Classification (GTDB taxonomy): domain Bacteria; phylum Omnitrophota; class Gorgyraeia; order JABMRJ01; family JABMRJ01; genus JAZFTF01. Next base: position 4,984 of record JBDRDE010000114.1, on the reverse strand, counting down.
ACGAGGATTTCACGAAGATAGGCAGGCACCTATCCAACTCCAAATCATCATACGACCTCGCCGAGAAGCACCTGGTGAGGTTCAACGAGCGCCTGCTGCAGATCGACATCCCCACCCAAGTACCCGAAAACACCGCCAAGGTTACCGACTAACAGACCAAAGCACCGCCAGCACGATATCCAAGCTTTTCGGTGTTGCTTGCTCGACCAATAACCAACTCAGTGAAGCGCTACCGGGGGCTTGCTAATTGGACATAAAGCGATGTCCAGGGCAATCAGAATAAGGCGGCATCAAAAAATTTTACCCACTGCGTAGTTAGTACCAGGTGGCTTTAGGACTTGCGGCAAGAAAATGGCGGAACTGACCGAGCGAGTGCGCGCTTAGCAAAGATGCTTTAAACTATAACAAATCTTGATATAAATTGATATCTCTTTGCTAAGCGCATGCGAGCGAGGGAATTCCGCCAAATTTTCGAGCCGTCAAGTCCAAAGCCACGGGTAAAATTTTAGCCGCCGTTTCTGATTGCCCTGGATAGCATGATGGAATGGAAGCAAGCCCCCGGCAGCGCTTCACCTCAGTAGCGCTTTAAGGTGTGACATAGCACTGCGCTACAAATGGCTTTACTTATATAGCATATTATGATATATTACCACCTATGAAATCGAGATTGTATGCAGTTTTGAGAGTTGCCATAAGCCTGGTCTTACTAGGGCTCTTTTTTTATACAGGCAAGGATGCAATACGCCAGGGGCTAGGCGCCATAAAAGGCATGAACGGCGCTATAATAGCTTACGGCTGCCTGATCACCCTTTTGTCATCGACATTAATAGCTCTAAGATTTTATATAGTCCTCAAGGCGCAGGGGCTCACTTTAAGATACACTGATGCCTTACACCTGACGCTTATCGGATACTTCTTCAATAACTTCCTTCCTACAGCCGTAGGGGGCGATGTTGTAAAGATCTTTTACACACATAAAAAGGCGAACGACAAGGTGAAGTCGTTTACCTGCGTCTTCATGGACAGGTTCATCGGCCTCTTCTCTCTCTTTATCCTGGCGGGCATATCCTTGATATTCTGTCACAACTCGATAACCAACAGGTCCATCATTTGGTTTACCGCTTCTATACTGGCAGCCATGCTGGCAATCGGGGTTCTTATATTCAATAAGAGGGCAGCGGCGCCATTCACGCCTCTATTCCGCTTAAAGATACTATCCGGGATAAGGGAAAATATGGAAAAGCTTTATACCACGATAAACTCGTATAAAGAAAAGAAGGGATCCATAGTCAAGGCGGCCATAACATCAATTGCCGCGCAGTTACTGGCCATCTCTGTGGTCTACTTCTTTGCAAAGGGGCTAGGGGCTCCCGTATCTGTAAAGATCGTATATCTATTTATGCCGATCGTCGCTATAGCATGCTTGCTCCCTTCTATAGGAGGGCTCGGCATCAGAGAGAACGCCATCTATCTCTTATTCGGCCCTTACATAGGATACGAGAACGCTTTTTCTTTGAGCCTGTTATGGTTACTAATGGTCCTTGTGCTGGGCACCGCGGGCGGTGTAAGCTATATTTTCAGAAGTTGGACTTACCAAAATACACATCACTAAAAGAGGGGGATACCCAATGGCGAAGAAGATCCTGGTCATTCATGGCCCTAATTTAAATCTGCTCGGAGATCGCGAGGTCGATATCTATGGGAAGGTGACCATAGATGGGATAAACAAGCTTCTAAAGAAGACGGCCTCGGACGAAGGCGTCGAGATAGAGATCATGCAATCCAACCACGAGGGAGAGATCGTAGAGGCTATTGGTAAGGCGAAAGGCAGGATTGCCGCGCTTCTCATAAATCCCGCTGCTTATACACACACAAGCGTCGCGATACGCGACGCCATATCAGCTACTGAGCTGCCTACAGTTGAGGTGCATCTATCTAATATATACTCAAGGGAAGAGTTCAGGCACACATCACTCATAGCCCCGGTAGCGGTGGGGCAGGTATCGGGGTTTGGAAAAGAGAGTTACATATTGGGCCTCAAAGCGGCCATATCGATTGTGAAAAAGGGTAAAGTCCGGAGTCCGGGAGCAAAGTGATATCTTTAATAGCTTTTTTAAAGATGGCCTTTTCTTATCGAACTACGGACTCCCAACTCCCGACTAAATGCTGTCTACTATGAATTATAAATTAAGAATAGTGAAGCTGAAGGAGAGGTTGAGGCGCGAGGGGCTCGACTGCCTATTCGTCAACAAGAGAGAGAACATCTCATACCTTAGCGGGTTCAACGGCGAGGATTCCACCATTATAGTCACCTCTTCTTCACAAGATTATATATTAACCGACCCCAGGTTCAGGGAAGAGGCCGGCGAAGGGGTTTCGTCATTCAATCTAGTTCTGCCTGACGGGCCTAGATTCAACTCTATAGGCAAGGTCCTGAGAAAAGAGAAGGCCAAGAGAGTAGGATTTGAGTCTGATTGGTTATCTTACAGCCGCTATTCTGATCTTACAAAGGGCCTTCGAAACATAGATCTTATCCCCAAGAAGGGGCTAGTTGAGGATATGAGGGTCTTAAAAGAGGATGAAGAGATCGGGCTTATAAAGAGATCCTCGAATATAGCGAAGCGATCATTCTTATATGCGAAAGAACGCGTGAATTCGAGATCTACCGGCAAGAGGATCGCCGCGATCATAGATAATCGCGTAAGGGTCTGCGGAGGCAGCGGCCCCGCGTTCGAGACTATAGTGGCCCAAAACCCGTATTCTTCGCAGCCGCACGCGAGTCCCACCAAGAAACCCTTCGGCAGAGACTCCGCGATAGTTATAGACATGGGAGCTGTGTATGACGGCTACAATTCCGACTTGACACGGACCCTCTTTTTGGGTAGAATAGCCAAGAAATTTAAATATATATATAATATACTGATAGCAGCCCAGAGATCGGCTATTGAGAAGATAAGGCCCGGTGTTGAGGCATCCCGCCTGGATAATATAGCGCGGCAATATATAACGCAAAAGGGGCTCGGTAAATATTTTCTGCACGGCTTGGGCCACGGTATTGGCCTCGAAGTCCATGAAGGGCCGCGGATCTCCAAAGGTAGTAAATCTTTATTGAAACCCGGCATGGTCTTTACGGTCGAGCCGGGCGTCTACATCAAAGGCTGGGGCGGTCTCAGGATAGAAGATATTGTCGCTGTAACTCAAAGCGGCTACGAGGTATTGACAGATGATATCCCCAAATGATCTCAGGAACGGACTAGTCATAAAAATAGACGGCGAACTCTACACAGTCATACAGTCCCAACACTATAAGCCCGGTAAAGGCGGGGCCTTCGTGCGCACAAAGCTTAAGAGCCTCAAGCGCGGCACCCTTATCGACAGGACATACCGCGAATCCGAGCAGCTGGAGGAGGCCTTTATAGAAGAGAAGAAGCTCCAGTACCTTTACCATTCCGATGGAAGTTATAACTTCATGGATAACGTGACATATGACCAGTTCCACATAGACAAAGCCCTGATCGGTGACGGCATAAATTATCTGAAAGAGAACATGGAGGTCTCAGTATATACATATAAAGATGAGATAGTCTCCGTATTTTTGCCGGCGTCTGTCGAGCTTAAGGTCACGGAGACGGAGCAAGGCATAAGGGGCGATACGGCAAGAGGCGGAAACAAGCCGGCCCTCGTAGAGACGGGGCTTCGCGTAGGCGTGCCGCTATTCATCAATATCGGAGACATAATAAAGATCGATACGAGAACAGGCAAGTATACGGGAAGGGCATAGCCAGGAGGCTTAAAGGATGAACATAAAAGAGATTAAAGAGATGATCGACCTAATGAATAAGAACGATCTTAACGAGCTTGAGATAGAGAAAGACGGAATGAAGGTAAGGCTCAAAAAAACGGGAGGGGTCCTCACCCAGCAGTTCATGGACGAGAGAGCGGCGGCTCAGCAGGCAATGCCCCAAGCCCTGACCAAAGAAGCGGCCAGGACGGCTGAGGTCAAGGCAAAGAACACCATAGATATAAAATCCCCTATGGTCGGCACCTTCTATTCGGCCCCTTCTCCTGAAGCGCCCCCGTTCGTCTCTATCGGGACAACCATAGAAAAGGGGCAGGTGATCTGCATCATAGAGGCCATGAAGCTGATGAATGAAATAAAATCGGATGTTAAAGGCAAGGTAGTGGATATATTGGTTGAGAACGCCGATCCCATAGAGTTCGGCCAAACGCTCTATTTGATAGAGCCCTCGTAGAGATAAAAGATGTTTTCCAAAATACTGATAGCAAATAGAGGCGAGATAGCGCTCAGGATCATAAGGGCAGCCAGAGAGATGGGCGTAAGGACCGTAGCGGTCTATTCCGAAGCCGACAGGAACTCTCTCCATGTCCGCTTCGCTGATGAGGCCGTATGCATCGGAAGCCCTCCGTCTTCGAACAGTTATCTCAATATACCCGCCATCATAAGCGCGGCCGAGATCACCGATGTTGAGGCGATCCACCCCGGATATGGATTCCTTGCAGAGGACGCCCATTTCGCAGAGATATGCGAATCATGCAAAATAAAGTTCATAGGTCCTTCCCCTGAGATAATAAGGCTCATGGGCGACAAGATGGCCGCGAAAGACTGCATGAGAAAAGCGGGCCTGCCCATCATACCGGGCTCTAAAACCGTGATCAAGACCAAGGAAGAGGCCTTAAAGATCGCCAAGCAGATGAAGTATCCCGTGATCACAAAAGCTGCGGCGGGTGGGGGCGGCAGGGGGATGCGTATATGCCATAATGACGTTAGGCTCATAGGGGCCTTCTTGACCGCTCAGAGAGAAGCCGAGACATCGTTCGGTAATCCTGATGTATATATTGAAAAATATATAGAGAAGCCTCGCCACATAGAGATCCAGGTGTTCGGCGACAATCACGGGCACATAATACATATGGGTGAGAGGGATTGCACGATCCAGAGGCGCCACCAGAAGCTTTTGGAAGA
>JBDRDE010000113.1:0-2954 GCA_043821065.1 Candidatus Omnitrophota bacterium | reverse complement strand
CTGTTGCCGCAGGCCATCCCTATGCGCCATCCGGTCATATTGAAGGTCTTCGAGAGCGAATGAAACTCCACGGCGCAATCCTTTGCGCCCTCGACCTCCAGTACGCTTGGCGGCAGGTATCCGTCATAAGATATCTCCGTGTAAGCGGCGTCGCTGCAAAGTATTATATTGTTCTTCGCGGCAAGATCCAGGGCCTTCTTATAAAAGGCCTTGTCGCACACGGCTCCGGTGGGATTGTTCGGATAGTTCAAAAACATGAGTTTCGCCCTCGATAGGGCCTTCTTTGCGATCGCTTCCAGATCCGGCAGAAAAGAGTTCTCCTCAAGCAGCGGCATATCGCATACATCCCCGCCGGCTATGAGTGAGGCATTTCTATAAGGAGGATAGCCAGGGTTAGGCGCGAGCACCACGTCTCCCGGATTTAAAAAAGCAAAAGGGATATGGGCGATACCATCCTTGGAACCTATAAGCGGCAATATCTCTGTCTCGGGATCGAGTGAGACACCGAATCTCGACTTATACCACTGCGATATGGCTATCTTAAACTCCATCATCCCGCTGTCGAGCGCGTAGTGGTGCGTGGAGGGGTCTTTTACGGCTTCGTTCAAAGCCTCGATGATAAAATCGGGCGTAGGCTGATCGGGATCGCCTATGCCGAGATCTATGATGTCCCTACCCTCTCTTATCTTCTCTCTCTTATGCTTGTCTATCTCGACAAATAGATAAGGAGGGAGTTTCTTTAGCCTGTCCGAGAGATCGATCTTTATCTTCATAATATCTATGCCTTTAAGAATTCTACCTTGTTCCTACCCCGCCTCTTAGCGGTTAAAAGCGCTTTGTCGGCTTTTGAGATAAGCCCTTCAGAGCTTATATGCTTCTTCTTGTCATAGCTGTAAGTCGCGACACCCAGGCTCAAAGAGAGCTTTATCTTGGACCCCCGCGCCTCTCCGAGCTCCGCCGTCTTCTTTCTGATCCTGTTGGCCACTACAATCGCGCCTTCTTTGTCTGTCTGGGGCAGTATCACGGCCATCTCATCCCCGCCGTACCTGGCCACTACGTCTATGCTCCTTACGCTGTGGACGAGCATGGCGGCTATCTCTTTTAAAACTTCGTCCCCTTTTGGATGGCCGCAGGTCTCGTTGAATTTTTTGAAGTTGTCTATGTCTATCATAATGAGTGACAGCGGTGTATGGTGCCTATCTGCGCGCTTCGCTTCTATCCTGACGGTCTGCTGGAAATACCTATGGTTATAAACCTGGGTCAAGCCGTCTATGACCGCCTGCCTCTTCGTCTTCTCGAAGAGGAGGGCATTCTCTATGGCGGTTATGGCGTGCGACGCCAGGGTGGTAAGTAGGCGTATATTCTCCTCGGAATACATATCAGCAGGAAGTACGGACGACGAATCCTGTAGATCTCCATCTCTCTTTTGCCTGCGGAGCTCAAACTGGCAGTAAGGGTGGTCCATCGCCCTGCACTTCGTCTCCTCGAGTTCTACCTTAAACTTAAGCATCTTCTCAAGCATCCCCGCCAGAAAACCGGCCTCGAAATAGCAGATGGGCTTCTTCAGGTTCTTGATGCCCATCGACGTTATATCATTATAGACCCTGATGACGACTGAATCCTCGGAGCACTTTACCACTTTGGCCCTGCCGATCCCCAGGCTCTTTAGCGTCTTCTCCAGCTGTCCGATATTCTTTATCGCTATATTCTCTCCTATGCCTTTACCGGTAGTGTAGGCATTGAATGTCATTCTTCCTTTTATGAGCCCTTGCAGGGTGAGCATCCTGAATACGCTGAATAGAAATGGGTGTATATTTCCCCCCATACCCTTTTTGCTCGATTTGATGAGATCTTTTATGTCTATCTTTTCCCAATGGGTCGTCTTGCCCTGGCTTATCGCCAATATATCCTCAAGCTCTTCGGTGACCGTCGATATTCTCTGGACAAGCTCTACATTCTTGGTGGGATCCATAGAAACTTTAGAAGTTTTGGGATCTTTTGCTCTTCTGGCCATGCCTCACCCGACCCTTTCTTTGGCAACCATGTTTAAGACTTCATCCATCCCGTAGAGGCCCTTCTTTTTGCCTGCCACAAACTTCGCCGCGACCAAGGCGCCTCTGGCGAATACATCTCTAGACTTCGCGTGGTGGACAAGCTCAAGCCTCTCTTCTTTGCCGTCTAAGACCACTATATGATCGCCCACCACTTCGCCCTTTCTTTGCGCCTCTACTCTTACTTGGCCCGGCTCCACGCCCCTGGACCCGGCGATTATACCCTGCAGCCTCTTGGCCGTGCCGCTGGGCGAATCTTTCTTATGTATGTGATGGGTCTCTGATACGGAAAACGTGAAGGTGTCATCCAGGGCCCTGGCCGCCTCTTCTACTAACTTAAAGAGCAGGTTTACCCCTACCGCCATATTGGGAGAGAAGACTATCGGCACCTTAGATGATGCCTTCTTTATAAGGGCCAGCATCTTTTCATCGAGCCCTGTAGTACCTATAACGAGCGCCTTGCCCAGCTCGCAGGCTATTGACAGGTTCTTTACGGTCGACTCAGGCATCGTGAATTCTATGAGTACATCGCAATCTTTTATCGCGGCCCGGGCGTCATCACCCTGATCAAAAGCGCCGGAGAGTTCCAGCTTGCTGTCGTCTTCTATCAACCTTATGAGGCTGGAGCCCATTCTGCCCTTAGACCCGCTAACAGCGATCTTTATCATATCTAAACTCCTACTTTAGCGTTCAGCGTAGAGCGCATAGCGTATAGAAAAAACGATATATTTTTTAACTATACGCTAAACGCTATCCGCTATACGCTAATCAATTATCTACCCAATAAGCCCCTGCTCTTTCAAAACCTTCTTGAGTCTCTCCACAGTATCCGCTTTAGGCGGGCAGAGTGGGAGCCTCCACTCGGGTGTGATAAGTTTCATAAGCCCCATCGCGGCCTTTACC
>JBDRDE010000112.1:0-4035 GCA_043821065.1 Candidatus Omnitrophota bacterium | reverse complement strand
GGTGAGATACTTAAGAGAACTCCGGGACACCCCTGAAGCATTGAATAGGATCTTTGTTCCAACACCACAAGGAGAACATATCCCGCTTGCACAGCTTGCCAAACTTAGGAAGGTTCCGGGACCTGCTGTTATAAATTCGGAAAACACTCTTACATACTCGAGGATATTTGTTAATGTTGATCAGGATATCGTTGGGCTAATAGATTTTGTCAATAACGCTCAAGAAGCGGTAAAAGAAAAAATAGACAGTGGTGAGCTAAAACTCCCTCCGGGTTATTTTATCAGCTGGTCAGGACAGTTTGAGAGTGAGATGGAGTCGAGAAAGAAGCTGATCCCATCGCTTATAATTGCTTTGTTCGTAATAATGATATTACTCTACGTAGCGTTTAAGAACTTTAGCACTCTTTTTATTCTATCATCAGGCATTCCTGTAGGGCTCATGGGGGGCATAATTCTACTCTTCTTCCTCGATTTTAAATTTTCCACAGCCGTATGGGTAGGCTTTATCGCCTTATTCGGCGTGGCCACGGACAACGCTGTGGTGTTGCTCTCGACACTAGAAGACCTATTTAATAAAAAGATACCCAAAACCGTATATGATATCCGTAAAACCGTAGTAGAGGGAGGGCTTTTGAGAGTAAGGCCCGCGATGATGACCACAGCTACAACGATCATAGCGCTTATGCCGGTAATGTTCGCGACAGGTACCGGCTCGGAGATCATGAAGCCGATGGCGTCTCCGACAGTAGGTGGGTTAATCACAGCTACTTTGTCCAATCTTATTTTAGTGCCTGTCTTGTATTGTTGGATAAAGGAAAGACAATTAAGTAGGACGACATAGCGAAAGAAGGAGTTGTTTATATGAGAAGATCTATACTTGCAGCAACAGTATTATTAATGATCTTATTATTGAGCCGCCCAGCATGCGCCGAAGATAGGGCGAAGCCCATCCCCGGAGTTCAGGATATGGGGGGCTACGGGCTTCTCGAGGGCATGAATGGCAAGATCACAAGGGGCGTGGTAAACATCGTCACAGGGGTATTCGAAGTGCCCGCGGAGATAGTAAGAGGCTACGACAGAGGATTTATGAACAATAAATCGCTTGGCGTCTTGGCGGGTGTATTCAGTGGCGTGTACCGCGCATTAGGCAGGACCGTATCGGGCGCCGCGGATTTACTCACGTTCTGGTCGGCCGATCCTGACGATAATACGGATATAGGGATGCAGATGAACAATGAATTCGCGTGGGAGGATGACGAGGAGTCGTACGATAAGGCTACACTAAGACCCATTACAAATAAACTCACAAGAGGCATGGCCAATCTATTCTGCGGGATAGCCGAGGTGCCGGGCCAGATCCGCAAGGGCTACCAGGAAGATACACCCGCCCTGGGCTACGCTAAAGGGCTCTGGTACTGGCTCAGCCGCGAAGCCTGGGGCGCGCGCGATCTCTTGACACTCCCTATTCCTGTTCCAGGTGAAAATCCGGGAGTGCCGTTCGATGAGTCATGGCCCTGGGACGCCTGGTCAAACACAGCCCCATAAATAAGGAGGACGAGAGGTGAATTTCAAAGAGATATTGGATGTCGGAATAAGATCGAATGCCTCCGATATCTTTATTAAGCTTGGATGCACATTGAGGGGGAGAGTCAACCTGGAGGTAAAGACGATAAATGACCACGTCTTTACCGATGAGGATGTCGAGAAGGTGGTGTCGGAGATCCTGGATGACTCAAAGAAAAAGGAGCTCGAGAATAAGAGGGGGTATGACTTCGGTGTAAATTACGGGGACCGGTGGAGGTTCCGCGTGGCGATCTTCTACCAGCGGTATGCCTTGTCTATGGTCATAAGGAAGATAGACCTGGAGATCCCGTCTTTTGACCAGCTCAGCCTCCCGGCAGAGACGCTGGAGAGGTTTTGTAAAGAGCAGCAGGGGCTCGTGCTCCTTACGGGCATGACAGGAAGCGGCAAGTCGACCACCATAGCCTCCATGATCAAGTTTATAGACAAGAACCTGGGAAAACACATACTTACCATAGAAGAGCCGATAGAGTTTACCTTTGAGGATGACAAGTCTATAGTAAACCAGAGGGAGCTCTCCAGTGACGTCTTCTCTTACTCGGACGCCCTCGCGCAGTTCGCCCTGCATTCGCCGGACGTGATATATATAGGCAATATAAGAGACCAAAATACATGCCGCGCGGCGCTCACGGCCGCAGAGACGGGGGTACTCGTCTTCTCGACGATGCATACCATAGACGCGCGCACGACAATAGAGAGGATAGTGAACTTCTTTTCGCCCGAGCAGCACGATCTTGTCTTCAACCAGCTATCCTCGCTCCTTAAGGGGGCGATGTCCCTACGGCTCGTCCCCCGCGCGGACGGTCAAGGGCTCATACCGGCTTATGAAGTGATGACCTTAAGCCCGGGTATCTCGACGGCCATAAGGGAGAGAAAGATCTGGGAGATACCAAAATATGTAGAGTCGGGTGAGATCCATGGCATGAAGAGCTTCAACCAGTGCCTGTCCGAGCTTGTGGAGGCGAAGAAGATAACGACCGACACGGCTCTTGAGAAGTCGAACAATAAAGACGACCTGGCCCTGCACTTAAGAAGAAGAGAGTTGATATGAGAAAAAGAGGCTTTCCTGGATCAATAGGCTCATAAGCCGGAAAGGTTAACAGAAAATGGTAAAGAGAGCAGCTTCATATTTTATGATAGTATCGGTTATTCTAGTAAGTACCCCCGCGGCGTATGCCGCCTCGAACGACCTGCTTGAGGGCATGTTCCAGAAACTCGGGAGAGGCGTAGTGGACGTCCTTACAGGGTGGATAGAGCTCCCCGCGCAGATATCCAAAGGTTACAGTGAAGGTTTGGCCGGAGACGGGCGCAGGAAGACGCTGGGAGCGGGCGTTGGCATCATAAAAGGTATAAGCAACTCTTGTGGAAGGACCTTCTCCGGTTTATCAGATATAGTGACTTTCTGGGCCGCCAACCCGGCGGATAACGAAGGTGTGGGGATCCCGCTGGATTCGGACTATGCCTGGCAGAGAGGGGAGCCTTACGACTACTTCTACCCCACCTTTACCGAAGGGGTATTCGAACCCATGGGCAAGAAATTCTTAAGAGGGCTGGGAAATGTCACTCTGGGATGGGCAGAGATCCCGGGCCAGATGCTGAAAGAGACCCAGAAAGGCGCGATCGACCTCGGTTTTATAAAAGGCATGTGGTACTGGCTTAGCCGCGCGGCTGATGGCTTTTCAGATATCTTTACGGCCTTCTTGCCTAACCATGTAGACGAAAAGGGGATAGCATTTGAAGAGGAGTGGCCATGGGACGCGGCTTCGAATACTGCCTCCGATTTTGGCCGCTATTAGCCAGCAAATTACCCTCAGATTACCTTAATATAACACTAATATTAAGCAGCCACCCATATTAGATATTCCAAAAGCTAGTTATTTAGCCTTGTTTATAGGCCCTTCATATGATATAATCTATTATGTAATAGGGGGAGAAGCAGTATCATATAAGGGGGTTTTTTTATTGTGTTTAAAATAAACACTTTAAAAAAGGACTTATCGCTAGGGGTAGCGTTAAGAGGGGGGATCTTGGGCCTTTTGCTCTTCTCATCTCTTCTCTCTTCCTATGCCTATGCCGTGCCTGAGAGGGCTATATACGTACGGTCCATGGCCGATGATATAGTCCTAGATGACCCGGCAGGCACCAGATCCGCCTTCTTCGACTTCTGCGACGCGCCGCACGGCGACCCATCCTATAAGATTAGCACTATATATATAGCCAGCAGCGTCTTTGGCAGAGACCTCCTACTCGACCCGCGCTACTCCGGAGCGCTCCGCAGCTTTATCTCTGAAGCCCATGGCCGCGGCTTCAAAGTGGAGTGTCTCGAAACAAACAAGTACTGGGCAACCCCCGAAGATAGCCACTTAGGCGTAGAGAGGTGCGCCGCCATCCTCGCGTTCAACGCTGAAGCCATCCAAAGCGGCGAGGGGGCAGGATACTTTGACGGCATACACT
>JBDRDE010000111.1:0-4788 GCA_043821065.1 Candidatus Omnitrophota bacterium | reverse complement strand
GTAGTTTCCGACGAACCTTATTCTATCTATAAACTGAAGGCGATGGGTGTTTATGATTACTTTGAGAGCATAATATGCCTCCATTTTTATCCCGAAATAAAGCCCGCGACAGATATGTTCCTGGAAAGCTGTCACTTTTTGAATGTCGACCCTGAAGGAAATGTTTCAATAGGCGATAGTTTGGAAAAAGATATAAGAAGTGTTGAAAGCATTAGTATGAGAGGCATTCACGTGCCGACCCCGGCCTATACAACTGAATATGTAGAAGATGAAATTGCCGGGATCTTCCCGCGAATACCCAGAGAGCAGCGTAATACACCAGAGGTTATACCCGCGCCTCTGGCTGACATAAGGGACTCTTCGGAACTCAGAGAGTCCCTAGTTGAACTAGAGGATTCCTCGGAAGTAAGAGAGTCCCTCCTATGGCTCTTTCCGATACAGTATCCACGATCCGCCAGCAGGGTTTATTACGTAGAAGCCGTAGATTGCGCCTTGTGGGTACCTAGGGTTGATAAGGCGACCTATGAGGGAACGACAGAGGTCATTTTACGTATCGCCGAAAAAGATCTAAAAGGTCTTGTTCCGGCGCTTGTTAGCTTGAACAACGTAGAATATTATATGATGGGCAATGTTAGGAGCTTTTCCGAGACGGCATATCTACAGAGATGTGTGCAGTACGAGCTTGGACGAAGAATCTTTCAATTATTCAAGGAAGGCAGAACCGATGAGATACACAGGCTTCGCGAAACCTTTATCGAGCTCATGCATGAGATGCGTCGTAGGGGTGTATGGTATATCGGCACTAACGTCCTCGAGGACTTCCGCGTGGATGAAGAAGGAAATATCTATCTAGTTCATCTTGATATGGACACAATATGTTATGTAAGCGATGAGCCGAGCGCATCTTTTCTCTCCGCATCCTTTACCGAAGAGAACGCATATGATTGGAGTGAAATGCCGCAAGCAGAAGAGATAGAAGCAAAAAAAGCATTTAGAATGTTTGCAGAAGGCTTGACAGAAGCACTTTGCCGGCATCCTGACTTCGGGCCTGCCCGCGATGATGATCTAACAATGAAAGATATGCCTCGGCCTATCTGGATAAAACGGATCAACATAAACGAGCTTATAGAAGAGGAACTAGGAAACGCTGTTAGAGCGCGTGGCGGAACTGTTGAAAGAAAGACACTCTTCGATAGACAAATTACTTGGGTTGAAGTAGATGAGTTATTAGTTAGAAGGATCCTTCTCGATCTGTTTACTAATGCTTGCGAGGCGACTAGAGATATCGCGGTACCTACAGTATCTGTATCTACGAGAACGGCCCCAGACGATAGACTTTACGTCGAAGTTACAGCAAGCGACAACGGCCACGGGATGACTCCAAGGCAAGAGTGGCTTGTTATCATGCGAGAACTGGTTGAACAAAATAATGGCACGATAAAGGTTGAATCCCGTGTGGGTGAAGGGACCACCTTTACCGTACGCCTGCCAGCCGACTTGCAAGATGTACGACGAAAGAAAGCTGCCTCTGCTGGTGTAGGGGAAATAGGGGACGGTCCAGAAAGGGACACCCCATCCCCCAAACCCCAGACGAGCACGGCGGGCGGGGGAGAACAGAAGGATGTTAGTGGGGTGGCACCTGATAGAATAGCCCCAGGCAAGACTGCTGGTGCAATAGAGGTGGATCAGCTGGTGGACAATCAATTGTTTATGCTCGGAGAGGAAGAGTATCGCGTATTAAAGCGTGATTTCAAGTATGTTTTGCCAGGTCTCTACCTATATGTCAGGCTTGTGCAGAATAGAGTTACAGACGAGATATCTATCATAAAAAGGATGAAAAAGAACGAAGTGGATGCAATAACTCTATTGGATCATCAATGTCATGCGAAGATAAAGAAAGGCCGCATCTACCCCGATGAAGAAGTTTTCTTAATGCCTGATTATGGCGGGATCACACTAAAAGACTATATAAATCAGAGTGCGCCGATAGAGGAAGATTTTGAGGCATGGATAAAACCTCTTATTTCCGCCGCCATCTTATTATATGAAGCCCTGGAAGAGATGCATAAAAAGGGAATAAGTCACAATGATTTGAGACAAGACAAGCCAGACCACATCTTGTATTCCGACAATATACCCCATATTCTTGACTATCATTTTGCACATGTTGGTACGGGAACGACAGGAGAAATGCGCAGGGATGCGCGTAATCTGGTTTCATATATCAGAGATGTAACAGAGGTAGCAAGGCGTCACTTCATATCGAGAGAAACAGATATTGTGACATTAGAGGAAATTTTTGCAGGAATTGAGAACGACAGCGATATGGTTATCGATGGAAAACCAGGTGAAGGGTCTGAATATAGCAAAAGAGCCAAAAGCGCGCTCTCGGAATATCTAACCTCTTTAGAAGTCGCTCTATCAAACGATGCTAATACCCCCACCTCAACCGCATCAGAAGCCATACCACAGCCTCCTATCAAGCCTATTATAGAGACGGAATTAGGCAACTCTAAGCACGGGGATGAAGCTCTTGGTAGTGCTGTATAGATGTACAGCTTAAGTAGAGATTCGCGCTGTAGAAATCCAAAGGATTTCTACAGGACTGGTCCTGCTAAATTGCTTCGCAATTTTGCAGGGCTTCGCGCCGTAGAATGTATCGGCGCACACTAAAGTGTGCGCTACGGGACCTCGAGGCGGCGCCCGCAATGGCGGGTTTAAATCCCGTAATTCCGGGGACACAATACTTAATTCTTCCTTTTTCGGCCTGGCTTGCCTTTTCTCAAGACCCTACCGGTTAGATTTTCCAGCATTTTCACAAACGCTTCGCTACCCCACGGCCTTCCAGTATTTATACATTTCTCAATAGTTGCGACATCAGATTTCTTATCGCCGCATGTGAGATACAACGCCCAATCTTTGATCTCAGATATCACGAAATTATCGGACAGAAGATCATCCTTTATGTTAAGAACATGTGATCTGGCTCCCGACCATTGGTACTCTTCGGCTCTTTTTACCAGGCCCGCCCTCACAGCGTTAAGTTCCACATAACGCATAGCCGCATATAAATGTGACTCCTCAAGGGGATATGAGGCAAAACGTCCTTGCCATAGATAACCTCTCCAGCCTTCACGGAAATTAATCATTCTAGTATATCGTCTATGCACCTCACCAAAACCCCTTGCGAAGCTCTCCTCATTATCTGGAACGGCAATATGGTGTACGTGGTTATCCATGAGACTGTATGTCCAGAAATTAATGCCCGCATCTAGAGCATATTCGCGTAATAAGTCTAAGTAGATGTTCTTATCTTTATCATTGAAGAACACATCCTGCTGTCTATTTCCTCTTTGAACAATATGGTGCGGCCAATTTGGTATTACGACCCTAGCGATTCTTGGCATGCCAAACCTCCTTTTTTGGATAGACCCTTAGTGCTCTCATATAAGTAGACACAAAAACAGTTGATTTATTACATTTTTTTTGAATTAAGTATTGTGTCCCCGGAATTAGGGAAATTGTTAGGAATTTCAAAATTGAGTTATAAGAATTGAATGCCTCTTCGTAAGGCCATATAATCTTACTCAAAACCAAAAACAGTGAGGTGGCTTATGAAGAGGATCTTTGTTTTTCTGATCATATTTCTTGTTCTCGCGTCGACTGCCGCGGGCGAGACGGTCTGGAAGGATCTCGCGCAGTGCCTTAGCGGTAGAGAGGTCAAGTGCGTGGCTTCGACCCCAGGCGGGTCAATATATGCCGGTACTGAAAGAGGGCTCTTTCTTACCACTGACTACGGCGAAAACTGGAGCAGGGTCGATACCGGATGGGGCGCGAAAAAATCAGTTAATGACATAGCGATACACGATGGCCGGATATACATCTCTACAGAAAGAGGCCTGTATATCAGCGATGAAAAGAAGTCGAGGTGGTCGAGATCGCGCGGTGTAGCGGCCAGGAGGGCGATCTCATCTACAGCTGTCATGTCTGAAGATGGTGCAGAGATCTACATGGCGGCCGCTGGCGGCCTATTTAAGTCGGAAGACGGAGGGCGCAACTGGGCAGCCGTCAAGTACGGGCGCATCGATGATGAGATTTTGGAGGATTATGCTGATGATATGGAGGTCGAATCCTTAAGGATCAACTCCCTGGCCGCTTCACGTTCACATCCGGGTAGATTATATATAGGCACGAATGACGGAGTATATTTTATAGAAGGAGACTTCTCCACAACCAACCGCTTTACTGATGAAGGTTTGCTGGAAAAGGAAATACGCCATATCAGAGAATCCGATTCCATGCCTCATGCGCTCTACGCGGTATCGGTGAATCACATCTACTATTTCGACCAGAGCTGGCAGACCTTCGAACTGCCGCGCTACCTGGGAGGGCCCAACACCATTATCCCTGGCAACGGAGGCGGCGGACCGACCGTGGTGGCCACAGACAGGGGCCTCTATACATCAGGCGAGTCTGAGACTGCTAGCCATATAGGCACACTGCAAATGGCGGCGATAGACAACTACTTTAAATACGAACCTTGCATAAGGGATACACAGGATGCCGCAATAGAGTACGCTGAAGTCGATCCGCATAAGATAAAGAGCTGGCGCACAAGAGCGAACATGAGCGCTATCATGCCGCGATTGGCTTTCGGTATTGATAGTAATTCCTCGGACGGTATACACTGGGATGCCGGTCAGAACCCGGATATATGGGTTACCGGTCCAGAAAACGAGAGTACGGGCTGGGATATCACAATGAGCTGGGAGCTTGGAGAGCTTATCT
>JBDRDE010000110.1:0-7426 GCA_043821065.1 Candidatus Omnitrophota bacterium | reverse complement strand
GTAAACATACTCCGCCTCATAAGACACGCTAAAATTTCCATCGGAAATTTTAGCATATTCGGCGGAGTTAATTCGACCATATGATTTACAAAAATTGGGGATTTTTGTAAATCATGGTCTCATTAAGGAGGCAGTAAAATGGGAAAGACGATAAAAGGCGATCTACTTG
Source organism: Candidatus Omnitrophota bacterium (assembly GCA_043821065.1). GTDB lineage: Bacteria > Omnitrophota > Gorgyraeia > JABMRJ01 > JABMRJ01 > JAZFTF01. The sequence goes on along the minus strand of JBDRDE010000110.1, from coordinate 7,257 downwards.
CGCAGGGCAAAAGATTCGGCATAGTGGTCTCGAGATTCAACGAGTTCATATCATCGAAGATACTCGAAGGGGCCATAGATACTCTAGTGAGACAGGGTGCCAACGAGAAGGCCATAGATGTGGCCTGGGCGCCCGGTTCTTTCGAGATCCCATTTATAGCCAAGCGCATGGCGGCCACGAAACGCTACGACGCCGTTGTATGCCTCGGTGTTATTATACGGGGGTCGACACCGCATTTTGAATATGTCGCCAATGAAGCGGCTAAGGGCATAGCCAGGGCGTCGTTGGACACAAATGTCCCTTGCATATTCGGCGTCATAACGGCCGAGACCCTGGAGCAGGCCATAGAGAGGGCCGGGGCCAAAGAGGGCAATAAGGGCAGACAGGCCGCGCTCGTGGCTATTGAGATGGCAAATCTGCAAGAGGCCTTTTAGTCACAAAAACACAAAACAGTATGCAATAGACGTGCTTACAAAAGCACAAAACGGTATGAAGTAGGCACGCCTACAAAAACACAAAAGGGTATCTAATATGCGAAAGCGTACGAAAGCGCGGGAGTGCGCGCTCCAGATCCTTTATCAGATAGACGTCGCCAAGAACGATTGCGAGTACTGCCTATATGACTATTGGCAGGTAAATAAAGATACCGATAAGGACATAGTCGAATTCGCCAACGACATCGTAAAAGGCACGCTCGACAATCTCAAAAAGATCGACAAGGTGATATCGGAGTACGCCACCAACTGGAACATAAACAGGATGGCGGTGGTCGATAGGAATATATTAAGACTGGCCACATACGAGCTTCTATTCCTCGCTGAGATCCCGCCTAAGGTCAGCATAAACGAGGCGGTAGACATAGCCAAGAAGTACGGAGATAAGGATTCCGGAAAGTTTGTCAACGGCGTCCTGGACAAGATAAGCAAAGAGGAGTCTGCAAGTGGTAAAAAAAGCTGACCTGCATGTGCATACTTATTATTCTGACGGCACCTTCTCGCCGGAAGATGTTGTGAAGTCCGCGGTAAAGAGAGGGCTTGCTGCCGTAGCCATATGCGATCACGACTGCACCGACGCGATTAAAGAGGCAAAAGCGATAGCCCAGAAGTACGCTCTTGAGATAGTTCCCGGCGTTGAGATAACAGCGGAGATAGAAGGAATAGAGGTACATCTACTGGGGTATTTCATAGACGTGGATGCCGAGTCCATAGTCAGCCTCCTTAAAAACCTGAGAGAGAGCAGGGTGGGGCGCATATACAGCATGATCGAGAGGCTGAAGGAGCATCATGTGGATATCACACCCGCAGAGGTCTTTAGCTTGAGCACAAAGGGGACTATCGGCAGGCTCCATCTGGCCACGGCCTTATATAACGCGAGAAAGGTCTCTACGATGAAAGAGGCGTTTATCAAGTATCTGGCCGATGACGCGCCCTGCTATGTAGCCAGGTTCTGCGTATCTCCGGAAGAGGCGATATCCGCGATATTAAGATCCGGAGGGGTCCCTGTCTACGCCCACCCGGGCGCCATGGGCAGAGATGATTTCATACCCAGATTTTTGAAGGCCGGGCTCCGGGGGCTTGAAGTATACCACGCCGACCACAACAGGGGCAAGAGGGAATACTACTCCGGCCTCGCCGAAAAATACGGGCTTTTAGCGACCGGCGGTTCTGACAGCCACGGAGATTACAAGGGAAAGATAGGCGGCACAACCATCCCTTACTCCCTGGTGGAAGGGCTGAAGAAAGAATCTGAGAACATTCAAAAAGAGTTTCCCGCATCCCGCAATGGATAACGATGGACACTTCATGAAGATGGCATTGGCGCTCGCCAAGAGGGGCGAAGGGCTGACGAGCCCGAATCCTCTTGTAGGTACCGTGCTAGTCAAGAACGGCAGGGTGCTATCTAAGGGGTACCACAAGAGAGCGGGATCTCACCACGCAGAAATAATAGCGCTGAATAAAGCAGGCAAGAAGGCCATGGGATCGACCCTGTATGTTACCCTGGAGCCTTGCGTCCATCACGGCAAGACGCCGCCCTGTGTCGATAGAATAATCAAAGAAGGCGTAAAGAGGGTAGTGATCGGCGCGCGTGATCCAAACCCCATAAATAACGGAAGGGGCATGAAGCGACTGCGCCGCGAAGGCGTAGACGTGGTATGCGGGGTCTTGCGAAGCGAGGCGGAAAGGCTCAACCGGGCATTCAATGTATATATCACCAAAAAGAGGCCTTATGTCTCTATAAAAGCTGCCCAGAGCCTGGACGGAAAGATAGCTACCTTCTCCGGTAACTCAAAATGGATCACCAATAGACTATCCAGGAACTTTGCCCACAACCTGCGCGGCCGTGTAGACGCCGTCCTTGTGGGTGTCAATACCGTGATAAAGGATGATCCCCGCTTAAGCGCCAGGGCTGGGAACCCCAAGAAGCAGCCCATCAAGATCGTTCTCGACAGCAGGCTCAGGGCCCCCTTAACGAGGAGGCTCTTTAAAAACGGAAAGAAGGATGTCATAGTCGCTGCTACTGTCCGCGCGCCCAAAGAGAGAGTTGAGAGATTCAGGAGGGCCGGGATAGAGGTAGTCTTATTCAAGGAGGATAGGGGCGTGGTGGACATAAGAGCGCTGCTCCGATATCTGGCCAAAAGAGGCATATCACATCTCTTGGTAGAAGGCGGCGGTTCTGTGATCGCGAGTTTTATCGATAAAGCCTTGGCTGACGAGGTCTTTATATTTATCTCGCCAAGGATAATAGGCGGAAGAGACGCCACCACTTCGGTGGAGGGGCGCGGGGCCGGGTCTCTGGGAGAGGCCGTCAGATTGAAGTTCGTGGAAGTAAAAAAACTGAATGGGGATATACTAATACACGCCGATGTTTACAGGAATAATTAGAGAGATAGGGGCCGTGGATATGGTAAGCCCCAAGAGGCATACCACTAGGCTGTCCATAAAAGCGGACACCCTTTCGAAAGAGGCGAATATAGGCGACTCTATCTCGGTCGAAGGCGTCTGTCTTACCGTATCGGCCAAGGCAAAGGGGATCCTCCATTTCGATGTCATGGCCGAGACACTTAAGGGTACGGCGCTTACGCTATTAAAGAAGAGAGATCCGGTAAATCTTGAGCCGGCCCTAAGGCTTGGCGAGGGTGATCTAAGCGGCCACCTCGTGAGCGGCCATATAGACGAGATCGGAGCGATAAGCAGGATCACAAAAGGCGGCCAGACCGCCGCCTTTGCGATCAAGATAAACCCGAAGAACAACTCCCTCATTGTAAATAAAGGCTCGATCGCCGTCAACGGGATAAGTTTGACCGTAAGCGAGACCGGCAGAGACTATTTTATCATCAATATGATACCCCACTCGCTCAAAGAGACCACTATGAATCTTAAGAGGGTAGGAGATAAGGTCAATATCGAGTATGATATCATGGGTAAGTATGTCGCTAAGAATGCAGGCTTAAGAAAGTCAGCGGGAGTGGACGAGGGCCTGCTGAAGGAGCACGGATTTATGTAGTAACGTTTTTTTAGTTTTTCCTTGACCCATGACCCTTTCTACCTGCCTATTTTTTGGTAATGTCAATACTTTTACGCGACAGCATAGTAGCACTCCTCCGGATTAACCCTCCTTTCCGGTAAGTTATCTGGTATTTTCTCGATATTCTCAAAGATAAGCCAGCGCTTATCATGCCACCGCTCATTAAGGAACTTGCTCATCACATAGAATATTTTCTCACAGGAATTCATATTGGGCAGGTGGTTGTCCATAACATTGGTCCTGCGCCTGAACTCTTTAAAGGCTCTCTCTATGGGGTTTGTGGTGCGTATCTTTATTCTGTGTGACTCATCAAAATTTAAGAATGTCAGAAGCTCATCCAGATCTTTTTCTATGCATTTGACAGCCTTAGAATAAGACTTGTGCCACTTTTCTTTCCATCTTTTGAAGCGTTTCCTGGCTTGTCTGAGGCTTTTGGCATTATATATGCCTCTGGCATGGGCCATGCAGGCCTCTTCATCAGCTTTCTTGAGATATTTCACCACATTCTCAAGCTTATGTCTCCAGCAGCGCTGCCGTAAGACCCTCTGCCACAGGCCATCCAGGGCCTTGGAGAGACCTTTTCCGCCGTCTACTATGATAAGTTTAAGATATTTGCCTTTTAAGCCTCTCTCATAGAGGTCGAACAAGAAGCCGTTCCAGTTCTCGCATGACTCGCTTCTTCTTGCGATAAAATCTATGATCTCTTTTCTGCCTCTTGTGTCTACTCCATAGGCTATAAGGAGTATGTATTTCTTGCCTTTTCCGTCGTTACCCTTTATGGTTATAGTGATACCGTCGAGGTAGAGATAGACGTATTTGTCTTCTATCGGTCTTCTGTGGAAGGATTCTATCTGGGGAATGATCTTGTTTGTTATGTTGCTTACACTCCCCGGGCTTATGCCGTATCTGCCGAGAAGAGCCCTTAAGGCTCTTTCCATCTTATGGGTCGATATCCCAAGAAGGTAGAGATCCTGTATGAGAGTAAGTATAGCCTCCTCGTTCTTTGTATATTTGGGAAGGACTTTACTCTCATAGAGCTGCTTTCTTAAGCGAGGACGCTCTATGGTAACCCTTCCATCGCTGGTTTTAATTGTTATGGGCTTTGTGCCGGTCTTGTGTATCTTCTGGTCTCTGGTTAAGTTTATTATCTCCAGCTGTTCTTCCTGCTCTGCTTTTAGTAATAGCTCTAACATCTTCTTAAAACTTCCTCTTCTGTGATGTCTTAGGTATCCCCAGACGTCTTTCTCGGCCTCTCTTAGCATAAATGATAAATTTTGTTTACTTGCCTCGAATTCCAGGCTATCATAATATCCAGGTCTCATACAGCACTTCTCCTTTCGTTTTAATGGTTAAAAGATTCATTTGTAAACCAGATAACCATTATAGGAGAAGTGCTTTTTATTTCAAGCTCGTCCTAGATTGCTTCGTCGCCCAACATGTATACAAAGGCTCCTCGCAATGACGGGTCTTACTGTTCACCGCGTAAAACATTATACTTTACCACTTTATCTGTAAGAAGGGGTTATGAAAAGTAAACCCTTCCGCCTCTCTCCCCCGCTGACTGCGCACTGGGGAGAGAGCCCCCGGCTTTGGCGTTTTTTCGGGCTTTCGTTTGAGTAAAAACGCCAAAGGCGAGGGGCGTGAGAGGGGGATAAAGATGAGCGGGCGCGGCTGCGCGGCTGAGGCATGTCGCTCTTAACCGACACCAGGCCTGTATACAAGATAACGCAAGCGACATGTAAAGCGCAAAGAGCGCGCTCCGCGGGCTACCGGTCAACTCCTGAAGCAGGAACAGTCTGAACATTAAGGTTAAGTTTACATAACGAGATTTTATGGGCCGGCATGCTACTAGCCGCCGTAGCGCACACTTTAGCGTGCCCTACCCCATGAAGTTCTGCTGAGGCTGCCGGACTATAAAATCTGTTATGTAAATCTTAGGTGGAGAAAGTGAAGAGTGGAGACGCGACCCTTATTTCTGTTCAATCAATGTGTGGTTTTAGCAAACATGGATATTGCAACCAATATTGTTATAAAAAAATTGTACGCTGAATGCACAATTATACCAACAATGGTTGAATTAGTTCGTGCTCTCAATGCTGTTAGAATAACGCTAATAATATAAACTGTTGTGATGCTGCTCCATGCACCCCACAATCCTGCAAGATGATAGAGTGTAAAAAATAGCGATATAAGTAAAATGGCATATAGTCTACCGATCTTTTGTGCAAAAGCAGGATATGCGTATCCTCTCCAGAATATTTCTTCGAAAAACGGAATTACAAAAATATTTTTAAGTGCGATTATAGAAAAAACGAAAATGCCGCTGGATGTGCTTTGTTTGATAATTGTCAAAGCATAGGGTTCTGCTGACCAGGATTCAGGTATGAATAAGCTTATAAGCCATAACGCAAAGCCAATGAGAACAAAATAAAAAACTTTAAAGCTATTAGGCTTTATCAATCGCAATTGCTTTGATACTTCTTTCGTTTTGATTGATACATCATGAATAGTAAAAATTACTAGCGATGATAGGTGTGTTATTGTTGCAACTATACTAAAAAATAGGCTATGCGTATCTAGGGACAGGATCTTGATAAGCGTGTATACAATTAGTACAGCTGCAAGCTGACTTACTATAAAGACATATACTACATTTTTAACATTCCAAAGAGGATAATCATCGCTTATCGAGATATTATTCATTGTCCACTATTATTCTTTCTTTCAACAATACCTTCGTTTGCCTTTTGAAATCTATCTATATATACATCCATAACATGCGGCTGCTGCGGGATAGTTATTTTATCTAATTGTTCGTTTTCTGCGATGTATTCGATAACATCATACAGGCCACCAATTTCAGGAATTACCAGCTTAGTTCCTTTTTTTAAACCCACTTTAGCTAGCCAATTAAGAGTATCTTTTAAACCAGCTATTTGTATGGATTCATCAACGGTAAGATTAAATCTGTTTCCGATTTTTTCAATCGTATAACTATCTATTGAATTCTGTTCAATTAAATCCGGTAATCCTAGCGATCTTCCGCTCTTGCTCCTATGCTGGTTAGGAGTAGAAGCAATCGCTATCGTTCTTGTGATTATGCTACCATACCAAGCTGCGGCACCAGAAATTGCCCCTTCGCCAATATTGCCTCCACTAACCGCAGCGCCTGCTACTCCTGCAAGTGGCATACCAAACATAGGACCCAAGGCATTTCCTAGTCTTCCGCCAATCCCCCCAAAGGCTCCCAATGTAGCTCCAGAAGCTGCGCCTGAGAGGGCGCCCATTCCAACATTGCCACCACTCAATAAAGCACCTGAAGCCCCTCCAGCAGCGCCTCCCGCCATGCCAGCTAGGAAAGACGTACCCCATGTGCCCGCACCTATCCATCCTCCATACGCTGTACCTAAACAGCCCCCTGCAAAACCTATTATTCCCGCGCCAGCTGCTATCCCCATGGCCTGGAATACATTATAGCCATTTGAAACAGCGCTCATTCCAGCAGAAATAGCTGCGTATGTTGCTACGCCCAAAGCAGGATTTCCAGTGACTACCCCTACTGCAAACCCTAAAATACCTCCAATGATATCGCCAATGATATCCCAAAAGCCCAAGCCTGTAGCATCCACATATTTAACAGGATTATTCCTGCAATACGCGTACCTATTGAAGTCCTGCGGATCATAGGGATGCTGGATAGTCGGGTCTGGACTAATGAAGCGTCCCAACTCT
>JBDRDE010000109.1:0-16192 GCA_043821065.1 Candidatus Omnitrophota bacterium | reverse complement strand
ATGCCGGTCTGGCGGCAATAGGTCACTATATCCTTCAGAGACTTTATGCCTTCCCTGTGGCCGGCCATCTTTGGAAGGCCGCGCTTCTTCGCCCACCTGCCGTTGCCATCCATGATGATCGCTATATGTCGGGGTAATGTTATCTTAGTCATATAATCAATTCTAGTCCGGAGTCCGGAGTCCGTAGTCCGCAGTCCGCAGAGTCGTTGAAAACTACATTCAAAAAAAGAAAAATCCTTTTAAAGGCCCTGTTTTTCAAGTAGATCTCCCAACTCCCAACTCCGAACTCCCGACTATATGCTATTTCATCAATGTATTCGCCACGATAAATGACGCGAAGACTACCGCCACCATCGACATAAGTTTTACCAGTATGTTGATGCTCGGTCCTGAAGTGTCCTTGAACGGATCGCCTACCGTATCGCCCACAACAAGCGCTTTATGCTGCGCAGAGCCCTTGCCTTCAAGCGCGCCCTTCTCTACATACTTTTTAGCGTTGTCCCACGCCCCTCCCGCGTTGGCCATCATTACCGCCACAACGAATCCGGAAGCAAGCGCCCCTGTAAGCAGGCCTACCACGGCGCCCACTCCTAATAGAAGCCCTACCACTATAGGAGAGACTAAGGCCAGGACCGCTGGTAATATCATCTCTTTCTGGGCCGCCTTTGTGCATATACTTACGCAGTGCGCGTAGTCCGGCTTCGCCTTTCCGGACATAATACCCTTTATCTCTTTAAACTGCCTCCTGACCTCGATGACTACGTATCCGGCCGCCCTGCTGACTGCCTGCATAGTCAAAGAAGAGAAGAGGAATGGGAGCATGGCCCCTATGAATATGCCCACCAGCACAGGTGGGTCCATAAGGCTTAAGGATATATGCGCGCCTAGCAGTTCTATCTCGTGCTTGAAGGCAGCTATCAGGGCCAGGGCTGTAAGTGCGGCCGAACCTATCGCAAAGCCCTTTCCTGTAGCTGCGGTCGTGTTCCCCAGCGAGTCTAGAGCGTCTGTCCTCTCGCGCACGTAAGCCGGCTGCTTGGACATTTCGGCTATACCGCCCGCGTTGTCTGCCACCGGGCCGTAAGCGTCCGTCGCCAGTGTAATACCTAGGGTGCTCAGCATTCCGACCGCGGCTATGCCTACACCATATAATCCGGCGTTGAATTTCAGGGCCTCATGGACACCCAGCCCCGCCAGGTAATAACTCGTCATTATTGCCATACCTATTGTGATAACCGGGACCGCCGTAGAGAGCATGCCCACAGACAGCCCGCTTATAATTACAGTTGCCGGGCCTGTGAGCGATGAAGACGCGAGGTCTCTTGTAGGCTTATACCTGTCTGATGTAAAAAACTCCGTCGAGAGGCCTATGATTATACCGGCCAGGAGGCCTGTTATGATAGCCCAGTATACCCCTATATGCTGCATACCCAACGTATATTTAACGATAAAGAACGAAAATACTGCGATAAGGCCGGCGCTCAAGAATATGCCTCTTCTTAACGCCATAAGGAGCTCTCCCTGCTCCGCCTTATCTTTGGCTTTGACAAAAAATGTACCCGCTATGCTGCAAAGCACGCCCACCGCTGCCATTATGAGAGGAACGGTCACTCCGGAGAGGCCAAACCCTCCCGCCACCGCGAGCACCATCGTCGCAACTATGCACCCCACGTAAGACTCATAGAGATCAGCACCCATACCCGCCACGTCTCCCACATTATCACCGACATTGTCGGCTATGACCGCCGGGTTTCTGGGGTCGTCTTCCGGGATATTAGACTCTATCTTTCCTACAAGATCCGCGCCTACATCGGCAGCCTTCGTAAATATGCCGCCGCCTACGCGGGCAAAGAGCGCCACAGAACTGGCCCCCATCTCGAATGTAAGCATGGTGCTGGTTATATACTGGATCTTGAGTGTCTGGTCGAGGACGACGTTTATATGGCTGTAGTAATAATTGAGTACGTAATACCATATGCTGAGGTCCAGGAGCCCCAGCCCGACTACACATAAGCCCATTACGGTACCGCTGGAAAAGGCTACGTTTAAGGCGGCATTCAGGCTCTTCTTGGCCGCGCACGTAGTCCTGGCGTTCGCTTTTGTTGCTATCCACATACCTATATATCCGGCAAGCGCGCTAAAGAATCCTCCTGTGACAAAGGCTATGGGAACGAAGAAAGGAAGATAGCCTTTCATGACAAGAGCGCTTAAAATACAGACCATTATTACAAAGAATATAAATAGTATGCCGTACTGCCTCTTTATATACGCGTTTGCGCCTTCCTCGATGGCGTCCTGTATCTCCATCATCTCTTGGGTGCCACGCGGCTGTTTCATTATCCTGAAAAATACCAGATATGCGGCGAATAATAGCGCGACTACCGAACTTATTGGTGCAAGCCATAATAGATCGAAACTCATTAAAAGCCTCCTCTTAGCAGTTATTTTAGCGTATAGCGGTTAGCGGTTAGCGTATAGTATCTGTAAAACGACTTTCTTTTTCTATACGCTAAACGCTATGCGCTAGACGCTAATCATTCTATTTCTTAGTGATGGTTTCCCCTCTTTTGGATCCTACGGATATCATGGTGATCTTAACACCCATAAGCTCCTCCAGCCTCTCTAAATATCTCTTGGCATTGGGCGGCAGGTCACTATATCTTTTGCAGCCCGTCGTCTCGCTCTGCCACCCAGGCAGGCTTTCATACACAGGCTTGCATCCCGACAAGACCTCTATATCGGCCGGGAGGGCCTCCACAGGTTTACCTTTATATGTATAAGAAGTGCATATCTTTATCTCCTTAAGCTCATCGAGAACATCGAGCTTCGTAAGCGCTATCTCTGTCAGGCCGTTTATAGACGCCGAATGGCTCGCTACGACATTGTCGAACCACCCGCACCTCCTCGGCCTCCCCGTAGTGGCGCCGAACTCTTTGCCTTTTTTGCGTATCTTATCCAGGAGGACCTTCTCGAACTCCGTAGGCAGCGGCCCTTCGCCGACCCTGGTGGTGTAGGCTTTAACGACACCTATGATCTTATCCATCCTTATCGGGCCAACACCCGCTCCGGTGCACGCCCCTCCGGCAGTGGCATTGGACGATGTGACGAATGGATAAGTGCCGTGGTCAATGTCTAGAAGCGTCCCCTGGGCGCCTTCAAAGAGTATATCTTTACCGTTTTTGACGGCCTCATTCAAGACGAGCGAGGTATCTGTGATATTTTTGCGTATGATCTTCGCGTATCCTAAATACTTTTTACAAAGCTCCTTGTATGAGAATCCCTTGTGATCATATATCTTTCGCAGGATCTCGTTCTTCTCTCTTACATTCTCTTTCAGCTTTTTGCAAAAGAGGGTTCTGTTCAAGAGGTCTGCCATTCTTATGCCAGAGCGATTTACCTTGTCGGCGTAGCATGGCCCTATGCCGCGCTTGGTGGTGCCTATCTTTGATCTCTTCTTCTTCTCCTCCCTTAGCGCGTCCAGAAGCTTATGGTAAGGGAATATTATATGTACCCTATTGCTGATAAGAAGGTCCCTATCTGCGTCTACTCCATATTTCTTGAGGTGGTTTATCTCTTTTATGAGCGCTTCAGGATCGACCACTACGCCGTTTCCGATCACACATCTCTTGCCTTTGTGAAGTATGCCGGAGGGTATAAGGTGCAGGATAAACTCTCTATTGTTCACACAGACGGTATGGCCCGCGTTATTGCCGCCTTGATAGCGGACGATGATGTCGGCGTTTTCGGCCAGGATATCTATTATCTTGCCCTTGCCTTCGTCTCCCCATTGAGCCCCTATAAGAATTGTATTCATGTAATTTTCCCCCTATCTTCTAGGAGGCGCCGGGGGCGCTTTAGTCGGTGTAGCGGGTGCTTTATACGGTAGAACGGGCGCTTTAGGCGGTGTAGCGGGTGCTTTATGCGGTTGAGCGGGTGCTTGCTGTGGGGTAGCTGCCCTAGTGGGCGGGGGAAGCGGTGGGAGCGGCGGAGCAGCTGGTGGCAGCACAGTTTTCTGAACTTCCGGGATCCTTGGCGCGCTGGAAGGCACGACAGGGGTCCTGGGGATTTGAGGAACACTTGGTGTGACAGGAGGGCGTGTCACCGCACGCTGGGTCTGCCTTATCTGTTCCAGCTGGTTCATTATGCGCTGTGTATTCAATCTTGTCGACTCGCCTAAAACCTTCATATGAAGATCCCTGAGATCCTCCGTCTTCATATCCTCAAGTCTTTTCTGGACGCCGCCCTCTTTTGCATGCGTAAAAAATACCTCGCCATCCCTATCCACATTCCTTTTAATAGAAGGTGTCATCTCAACTATGCTGCTATCGTTTTCCAACATCTCGGTTATCTCTTTTATCAACTCTTCCCTTGTTAGCTCTGTCACGGGATCCTGCGCCATAGGCTCCGGCTTGGCAGGCTCTGGCTTAATAGGCTCCAGCTTGACAGGCAACGGCTCTATCTCGACTGGCACCTGCGGCGCCACTGGCTCTTCTTTCCTGAATCTCTTCTTCAGGCGCTCAAAAAAACCCTCGGGCTTTTGAGCAAACGACTCAGTAATGAAAAATGTAGACGCTATTGCTATTATTGCCACTGTCAAAAATATCTTTTTCATATATTTTCTCCTTTTTCTATTACACAGAGCGCTTCTCGCTCTAAGGTGTCATCGTAAATATCTTCTTGGCGATATCGGGATATTTGGCGATGAACTTGAGCTCGCTATCAGTTAATGGCTTCTGCGTGTGGACATTCGCGTAGCGCACAAGCTCGAGAACCTTTGTCGCCTCTTTATCGTCCTTAAACTTGATCTCCATCTTATCGTAAACGTTCCTGAAGCCCTTGATGCCGCTGTACTCTCCCGCGGTGATCTGCCTGCCCGTATCTATTATCTCCGGTTCACCCCTGCCGAGCTCCTCGAAGTCATAGAGTTCGTAGTTGCGCCTATCTTTGAGAGCGCCGTCGGCGTGTATCCCCGACTCGTGAGCAAAGGCGTTCGACCCTACGGCCACCTGGTTTATGGGGATCGGGACACAAAACGCGTATGAAGCGTATTTGGCCAGCTTCCAGGCGCGATCCAGCTTTATCTTTTCATCCAGGACATATTTTCCGGCGAAACCGCTTGAGTGTTTTATGGCGAGGATCACGCTCACAAGATCCGCGTTCCCGGCCCTCTCTCCCATACCGTTTACGGTAGTATTTATATACGCGTCAACGCCGCTGTCTATAGCGGCCTTGGCACCGGCCACGCTGCAGGCGACCACCATGCCGAGATCATTGTGGCAGTGTATCTCTATAGGTAGACAAACCGCGCTCGCTAGCGTCCTGATCCTGTCGTATATGGTGAACGGGTCATCATATCCCAGCGTATCGCAATATCTTATCCTGTCGGCGCCGTGGTCTCTGGCGGCCTGGGCAAACTTTATCAGGTAGCCGTCATCGGTGCGCGATGCGTCTTCCGCATTTATCCCTATAGACTTGACACCCTTCTTCTTGGCGAGATCCAAGGCATCCGTCATCATCTTAAGGACATCGCCCCTGTTCTTTCTCCCCTGGAACTTACCATGGGTCATCTGCTCCGAAGTCGATATAGAGAGGTTGAGATGCTGGACATCGGTCATCTTAAAAGCGGCCTTAACGTCATCCGTTATGGCCCGTATCCAGCCCCCCAATATCATAGGCTTCAGGACACCTTTTCTGGCGAGTTCGAGATTCGCGTTTATGTAGTTTGTCTCGTGGTGAGTAACGGGAAAACCGAACTCGCTCTGGTAGATGCCCATATCGTTCAAATACATATTGAGCATCGTCTTCTGCAGTTTTGCCAGGCCCAGCCGCGACGTCTGCACGCCGTCTCTGTTGGTTACATCTATTATATATATCTTATTCTGCGCTTTCTTCTTTGCCATAATTACCTCGCTTTTGATTGCCTCACAACTTTATCATATTGACGTCATAGACGTTCTTCGCCTTCTTTATCTGGTCGAGGAGCGCCTTTGGCACTTCACTGTCGACATTCAAGACAGATATGGAATACTCGCCCGGCTTCTCTCTGCCGAAAGACATGGCGGCGATATTGATATTATTATCGCCGAGGATAGTCCCTATCTGGCCTATTATCCCGGGGACATCCTTGTTGTATATGATCAGCATGCACCCCTCCGGGACGGTCTCCACATAAAAGTCATTTATCTTGACGATCCTCGGATCGGATTTTATAAATATGGTGCCCGCTATAGAGTTCGTGGCTTTGTCAGAGATCACCTTCACCCAGATAAGGCTGGCAAAATCCTCTATATCCCCGGCCTTTGACTCTATTATATTCATCCCGCGATCCTTGGCTATAAAAGGGGCGTTGACGTAATTGACAGTCTCCTGGAGTATAGGCGTGAGCATACCCTTAAGCAGGGCGGCCGTCAAGGGTTCTACTTTTATCTTGGAGACATCTCCTATATATCTTATCTCCACCTGCTTTATGTGCCCCTTTATGATCTGTGCGTGGATAAGCCCTATCTTCTCCGCCAGATTTATATAAGGTTTGATCCTGTTAAACTCTTCCGGGCCTATATTGGGCAGATTGACCGCGTTCTTTATGCCTTTATCGAGTAAGGCGTCTCTCAGTGTCTCAGCGATATCGATGGCCACGTTGACCTGGGCTTCCTCGGTAGATGCCCCCAGATGAGGGGTCACTATAACGTTATCAAACTTCATGAGCGGGTTATCCTTAGGAGGCTCTTTCTCGAAAACATCGAGAGCGGCTCCGGCAACTTTCCCGGATTCGAGCGCTTTGGCGAGAGCGGATTCGTCTATTATGCCGCCACGGGCCGCGTTTATCACGCGAACACCCTTCTTCATGATGGCAAATTCTTTATAGCTTATCATGTGATTGGTCTTATCGGTGATCGGCGTGTGGACCGTTATATAATCAGAATTCTTGAATAGCGTCTCCAGGTCTACCGGATCGACCTTTATATTCTTGGCCATCTCAGCCGATAAGTATGGGTCATACGCGATGACATTCATCTTAAAAGAATTGGCGCGGCAGGCGACTTCTGCCCCTATCCTTCCTAAGCCTATTATCCCAAGCGTCTTGCCATAGAGCTCCACCCCGGTAAACTTCTTGCGGTTCCAATTGCCCTCTTTTAGGTCTTTATTTGCCTGGGGAATATTCCTCGACATGGCCATTATAAGGCTCATCGCGTGTTCGGCGGTTGATATGGTATTGCCCGCCGGGGCGTTGACGACTATTATGCCCTTCTTTGTGGCGGCGTTCAGATCGATATTATCGAGCCCAACGCCCGCCCTGCCTATGACCTTGAGCCTGGACGCCTCTATGATATCTTCGGTCAGCTTCGTCTCGCTCCTGACGAGTATGGCGTCGTAATCCTTTATGATCTTCCTGAGCTCTGCGGGGTGTAGTTTGGTCTTTGTGTCTACAATGAAGCTCTTCTCATCCTTTAATATCTTGATCCCATCATCGGCCAGGGGATCGCTTATTAGTATTCTTATTGACATGAAAACACCTCTTTTATTGCCTCTTTAAGGGCGGCAAGTGTTCTATCTAGATCCGGCTTTCTTATGCCTCCCATGTGCGCGACTCTTACTATCTTCCCTTTAAGGTAGCCCTGGCCGTCGGCCACGACTATATCCCTCTTCTTAAGCGCCTTGACGATAAGCGACGAATCTCTTCCTTCGGGCACCTTCAACGCGGTTAGGGCGTTCGAAGGGGACTTTGAAAATACTTCAAGCCCCAGCCCCGGAGCCGCGCCCCTGATAGTTTCGGCCATAGAGCGGCACTCCTTGAGTACATTATCTATCCCGGCGGCGTTTATCATCTCGAGGGCTTTCCTCAATCCTATTGTCAGCGTGATCGCAGATGTGAAAGGCGTATCGTCTGTCTTTTTGGATTTCTTATATTTATTGAAATCGTAGTAATATTTAGGCAGCCTGGAATCTTTGACCATTCTCCACGCCTTTTCGCTGACGCTGCAGAAAGATAGTCCCGGAGGAAGCATGAGGGCCTTCTGAGAACCGCCCACCGCTATATCAACGCCCCACTTATCCGTCTCCAGGTCATCGGCGCCCAGTCCGCTTATCGCGTCTATAACAAGTATCGCTTCGGTCTTCTTAACAACCTCCCCAATGGCCTTTATGTCATAGACCGTGGCGGTCGATGTCTCGCAGAGCTCTGTAAATACGGCCTTAACGCCCTTGTTCTTTGAGAGCGCGTCCTTTAGTATCCCGGGATCCAGGGCTGTGCCCCACTCTACATCCAATGGTATGGGTTCGGCACCATATGCCTCGCATAGCTCATAGTACCTCTCGCCGAATTTTCCTCCTCTTATAACTATAGCTTTATCGCCCGGGGAGAGCACATTGACGACGCTTGCCTCCATGGCACCGGTGCCGCTCGAAGTGAATACAAGACAATCATTCGCGGTCTTAAAGACTGTCTTCAGGCCATCGCTCGCCTGTTTGAATATCTCTCTGTATTCCGGCGTCCTGTGGTGAATTATCGGCTCCGCCATCGCACTTCTTATCTCCTCCGGAACGGGCGTAGGCCCCGGGGTCATCAAAAGCTTCTCCTTCATCCCGTTAGACCTTTTCGTTACACTATCACATCCTCTTTTCGTCTTATAAGGTCTAACGGGATTCATCTCTTGCACCTCTTCGTCATGACAAGCTTTAATACCTCATCCATATCCTTAACAAACATTATATCCAGGTCTTTCTTAATATTTTTAGGCACATCGATCAGATCCTTCTCATTATCCTTAGGCATCACGATCCTCTTTATCCCGGCCCTGTGCGCGGCGAGGATCTTGGACTTTATCCCTCCGACAGGAAGGACCCTGCCCCTGAGCGTGATCTCTCCGGTCATGGCGGTATCGCTCTTTACGGCTATGCCTGTCAGGCTAGATACCATGGCTACCGCTATTGTTATACCGGCGGAAGGGCCGTCCTTGGGTATAGCCCCTTCCGGGACGTGTATGTGCATATCTTTCTTCTTATAAAAACCGCTCTTGATCCCCAGCTCCTCAGAGCGGGCCCTTATAAAACTGAGGGCCGCCTGGCCCGATTCACGCATGACCTCGCCTAGCTTTCCGGTCAATGTGAGCTTGCCGGTACCGGGCATAAGCGAGCTCTCCACAGACATGATATCCCCGCCCGCCTCGGTCCAGGCCAGGCCGGTAGCCGCGCCTATGCTGTCTCTCTCCTCGCGCTTGGACTCGTTGTACTGTACGGGGCCGAGGTACTTATGGAGATTCCCCTGGCTTATCGTGACCTCTACCCCTTCTCCTTTATCTACTACCTGGCGCGCGACCTTCCTGCAGAGCTGCGCTATCCTTCTCTGAAGCTCCCTCACCCCCGCCTCGTGCGTATAGGACTTTATCACCTTCATGAGGGCGTTATTCTGTATAGATATCTGCGTCTCTTTAAGGCCGTTCGCCTTTATCTCTTTAGGTATCAAAAAGTCTGTCGCGATCTTTCCCTTTTCGTACTCGGTGTACCCCGGCAGCTTTATAAGCTCCATTCTGTCCAACAGCGGCGCGGGTATATTATACTGTATGTTGCTCGTCGTGATAAACAGGCAGTCGGATAGGTCGTAGGGCACCTCGAGATAATGGTCACTAAAAGAGCTGTTCTGCTCGGGATCGAGCACTTCCAGTAAGGCGCTGGAAGGGTCGCCGCGAAAGTCCATCGACATCTTGTCGACTTCGTCTAAAAGAAAGACGGGGTTCCGCGACTTGGCCTTTCTCATGGATTGAATGATCCGGCCCGGCAGCGCTCCTATATATGTCCTCCTGTGCCCTCTTATCTCCGCCTCGTCCCTTATCCCTCCGAGCGAGACCCTGACAAAATTCCTCCCAAGCGAGCGCGCTATAGACTTGGCCAGGGAAGTCTTGCCTACGCCGGGAGGGCCGACCAGGCATAGTATAGGGCCTTTCATAGAGTTTGAGAGCCTCCTTACCGCGAGATACTCCAATATCCTCTCTTTAGGTTTATCGAGGCCGTAATGGTCCTCGTCCAATACCTTCTTCGCATGTTGTATGTCCAGATCGTCCTCTGTCTTCTTAGACCAAGGTATGCTGACAAGCCAGTCGATATAATTCCTTGAAACCGTAGCTTCGGGAGATATCGGAAGCATCTTGGACAGCTTATCTATCTCCCTGAGCGCGACTTCCTGCGCCTCCTTGGTCATATGGGCCTTATAGACCTTCTGCTTTAAACCGTCGATCTCGGATTTGTGGGTATCTTTCTGTCCGAGCTCCTTCTCTATGGCCTTTAGCTGCTCCTGGAGGTAAAAATCCTTTTGGGACTTCTCTATCCCTCTCTTTATATCCCCCATGATCCTCTTCTCTATATTAAGTATCTCGAGCTCGGTGGTAAGCATCTGGCCGATAGCCTTCAATCTATCCTCCGGGTCGACCATCTCAAGCAGCTCTTGCTTCTCGCTCACCTTGAGAGTAAGGTGAGACGCTATCACATCTGCCAGCTCATCCGTATTCTCTATGGCAGTAACTGTGGAGAGGACTTCCGGGGGTATCTTCGAGTTGAGCTTTACATACTCTTCGAATTGGTTGAGGACCCCTCTCATAAGGGCCTCTGCCTCCAGCGTCTTTTTAGTGCGGGCATTCAAGAACTCTGCGCGGACCTTGTAGAACTCCTTATCCGACACAAACTCCTTTATCTCGGCACGCGACACGCCTTCGACCAGTATCTTAAAAGACCCTTCCGGCAGTTTCAGCATCTGGAGAATATTGGCTACGGTGCCCACATGATAGATATCATCTGCGGCAGGGTCATCTTCCTTTACGTTCTTCTGCGTGCAGAGAAGTATGACCTTACCGTGGAGCATCGCCTCATCGAGGGCCTTTATAGAAGCCTCCCTGCCTACCAAAAGGGGGACAACCATATGCGGGAATATCACTATGTCCCGCAATGGTAACAAAGGAAGGATGTTCTTGTTGATAATATTGTGTTTTGTTACTGTCTTCATCTGATCAGCTTTCAGCTTTCAGCTAAAGATTTTGCTGATAGCTGAAAGCTGATAGCTTCCTATCTTTTCTTACTTATGCTCGTTAATACTTCGTCCACAACGCCATATTTAAGCGCTTCGTCTGCGCTCATGAAGAAGTCGCGGTCCGAATCCTTTTTTATCTTTTCCAGGCTCTGGCCGGTATGTTTAGATAGTATCTCCTCGAGACGGCTCCTAAGCCTCATTATCTCATTGGCCTGTATGTTTATATCGGTGGCCTGCCCCTGGACACCTCCCCAGGGCTGATGTATCATGATCCTCGCGTGCGGCAAGGCAAATCTCTTCTTATTCGCCCCGGCGCATAGAAGGACCGCGCCCATGCTCGTAGCCTGGCCCACGCAGTACGTGTTGACGTCCGGCTTTATGAACTGCATGGTATCGTATATTGCCAGGCCGCTCGTCACAGATCCTCCCGGTGTGTTTATATAGACATCTATGTCTTTGTCCGGGTCTTCCATCTGCAGGAATAATAGCTGGGCTATTATCAGATTTGCAATATTATCGTCTATCGGGGTTCCTATGAATACTATCCTGTCTTTTAACAGGCGCGAATAGATATCATACGCCCTCTCGGACCTGCCAGTCTGTTCCACTACCATCGGTATCAGTATGCTCATTCGAAGACCTCCTTAGGGTAATGCGGTTTGCGGTGTTCGGTTAGCGGTTTGCGGTTTGCGCATCGCACGCGAACCGCTAACCGCGAACCGAATACTATATTATTTTGTTAAGCTATTTAATGTCGATCTTGCTCAGCAATATCCCTGTTATCTTGTTCTCTTTTATCTGGCTCTTCAAATAACCGAGCATCTTGTTTTCCGTATAATGCTTCTTGACATTCTCGAGAGTGGTGTTCGACTGCTGCGCTATCATGTTCAATGCCTCTTCTACCTCCCCGTCGGCGACATTTATCCCCTCGAGTGCTGCTATCTCCTCAAGTATAAAGTATAATTTAACCCTCTTGACGGCTTCGGCCTTGAACTTTTCCCGAAATTCACCTATCCTCTTTTCTATATCATCTTTATCGACGTTGTTCTTGCGCAGCCCCTCCCTGGCCTCTTCTTCGATCCTCTCTATCTCCTCATCCACAAGCCCCTGTGGCGCGACAAAGCGGGAACCCTTCAGGAGCTGATCGTATATCTGGTTCTTAAGGTCGACCATAGCCTCGTTCTCCTTCTTGCGCAGGAGGTCTCTCTTGGCAGCCTCTTTAAGGTCAGTCAGATCCTTGTAATGGCCCAGTTTCTTAATAAAATCGTCGTTTATCTCCGGCAGTTCTTTGACTTTTATCGAATTTACCTTTATCGTAAAGACTACCTTCTTTTTGTCCTGGGGTAATGTGGCCGGGATCTCTTTGGTCTCGTCTCTTCCGGAGCCGGTGAGCCCATCCACAAGCTCAGGGAGAGATTGTTCTTTATCCATATGGAGCCAGATGTTCTTCTTCTGTTCATATAAAGGCTTTCCGTCAGACGCGCAGGAGACATCGCAGACAAGGTAATCGCCGGGGCCCGCCTGCCTGTCGTCTGCGGGCTTGAACTCGGCGTAGGATTCCTGGATCATGGAGACATGTTTATCTACTTCTTCCTGCTTTACCTCGATCTTTCTCTTTTCTACCTTTATCTTATCATAGCTCAAGAGATCCACCTTCGGCCTTATGTCTACAATGGCCTTGAAGTTGGCGCTCTTGCCGTCTGTGAATTCTAGATCGCTGATATGCGGGAGCCCTACCGGTATCGTCTCTGACTCTCTGAGGGCCTGACTGTATAAATCGCCCACCATATCTCTGGCAGCCCTCTCTCGAGCCTCGTCTCCGTGGTACTTCTCGATCATCTCTCTGGGCGCCTTGCCCTTCCTGAACCCCGGTATAGAGATTTGGCCGTTTATCTCTTTATAGGCCTTATCAAGTATCTTCTTCACCTCTTCGGCCGGTATCTCAAAAGCGAATTCCCTTCTTGAACCTTCTATGTCTTTGTGATCGAATTTCATAAATTCTACCTTTCTACCGCTCGTCATTGCGAATCTGCCTCAAAAACTGTCATTCTGAGGAGACCTTGCTTACATATCGGTCGAGTGCGAAGCCTGCCCGAAGGGTACGAAGAATCTAAATCAGCACTACTTCCTAGATCCTTCGGACGCTACGCGTCCTCAGGATAAAATTCGCGCATATGATTTACCTCGCCCTTCGGGCTCAGTAAATCATGCGCTCATTTTACATGGTGAATTTCTCGCCGAGATAGATCTTTTTCGCCTCGGGGTTGGTGATAAGCTCGTCTTTTGTGCCCGCTATAAGTATCTTTCCATCACACATAATATACGCGCGGTCCGTTATAGAGAGCGTCTCGCGCACATTGTGGTCGGTAAGCAGGATGCCAAGCCCTCTCTCTCTAAGCTCCCTTATTATCTGCTGGCATTCGAATACCGCTATAGGGTCGATCCCGCTGAAGGGCTCATCGAGTAATATAAAGAGGGGTTCCGTCACGAGCGCCCTTGTGATCTCGAGCCTTCTCCTCTCTCCGCCAGAAAGCGTATATGCCCTGTTCTTCGCCAGATGAGAGATCTTGAGCTCTCCAAGAAGCTTTTCCAGCCTCGCGCGGCGCTCTTTCCTGGATATATTCAGTGTCTCGAGTATGGCCATTATGTTCTCCTCGACAGTAAGTTTTCTGAATATCGAGGGCTCCTGCGAAAGATACCCTATGCCGCACCTCGCCCGCTCATGCATGGGCAGTCTCGTTATCTCCCGCCTGTCGAAGACTATCTCGCCCTCATCCGGCCTGACAAGGCCGGTCACCATATAGAATGTGGTCGTCTTGCCGGCTCCATTTGGCCCGAGCAGCCCCACTATCTCGCTGCGCTTGACATTTATGGCTACCTTGTCCACCACGGTCCTGCCGCCGTATGATTTGACCAAACCTTGTGTCTGGAGTAGATGCATCTTCTATATACCCCTGAACTCGTTCTCGATATCGTCGATCTCATCCGGAGGGCTTATATATATCTTGGGCTTGCCTATCAATATGATCTTCTGGTCGACGGTCGTATATATCGCCTTCTCGCTGTAGGTCGAGTCTGCCCCCCGCACAACCCTCACCCCACCCTCAGCCACGACCTTGACTATATTCTTGGTCACGGGGTCCATAAAAGCCTCCATCCTGTCGGAATAGATCTTGCCCCTCTTGTCATCCACAATGACATTATCCTCGAAGATCGCTATATTCTTCTCGTAATCTATGACGAGGGGGCCGTTACAGGTGATCATGACATTGGCCGCCCTGCTGGTACTCATATCCTCCAGCCCGCTCTCACCGAAATTTGTCTCTACATCGTTTATGATCTTTGTGGTCAGCTCGACATATATATCCTTATCTAATATTATCTTCTTCATCTGCGGCATGGCCAGGGCGCCTACCCCGTCCGCGACGATGTCGCTCTTTATCATCCTGACCGGCTCGTCTGTGGTTATCGTATCGGTCTTTCCATCCCACTTAAGATAATCGGTGGTGAGCATAGCGCCGTCTGAGGTAAGGACTTCTACCTCTTTAAAGAGCGATATCTCCCTGTTCTTCTTATCGTATGTTCCTAAGAGCGCGGTGAGATTGATCTTCGGATCATCATAGGTGACCATATTTATATTACTCAGATTTACGATCTCGGCCAGGATGTCAGCGGAATCACCCTTTAGTTTCCACTTCTTCACACCGTTATCGGCATAATTTGCGAGCTCAAACGAGAGGATCTTCTGTTCCAGCTCATCGGACATCTCATCCATGCGCACTGCATCTCTAGGCACCGTCGTCCTGCTCATCGCGAAGAAGACGACGCCTGAGGCGACTACAGCTATTATAAGCGCTATATAGAATCTATTTTCTTTCATATTAGAGACTTATATTAACATAGGGGTAATAACCAAGTCAAGGGGAAATGGGGTCTAAATGGATCCTATGCTGACCACCTTGCCTGTAGCGGGGTCGTAATCGATGCTGAATCTATCTTTGATATCGGAAACCGCCTCAGGGTCGAGGCACGCCTCCCACGTGGGTGGGTATTGAGTAGGATATCTAGCAGGGTCACTACCTACCAGATGCCTCGCCATCCAAACCTGGGCACCGGACTCTACAACTGCCTCTACGCTATCTCTACCGGCCTTCTCCGCGCTCGCCTTAAGATCTACAAAACGGGGTATTGTGACGACTGTCAATATGCTCAGCAGCACTATTATCATGACGAGCTCGATCACAGTAAAGCCTTTGGTCATTTTCATGTTCTATCCTTTGCCCCGCCAATAAGCCTCTGTCCCTGCATCTTCCCATCTGCCTTTATGCTCATACATATAGAGCTTCTTATCTTTTATCAATCTGGGAAAGAGGTCCTTGTCGAAGTCCTGAAATCCGTCGCCTATATAATTGACGACTTCGCGTGAAAATGAATATATACCGCAGTTTACAAGACGCTTACGTGTAAAACCTGTGACAAGCCCGTCTTCATGAGTGACTACACCGAAGTTTTTTTCTTCGGCGAAGTCCTTAACGGTCATAGTAGCGCAGTCTTTGTGGGCCTTTGCGAGATCTTTTGGATCGAGGTCCGACAATATATCTACGTGAGTCGCGATAAACCTATCGCCCAGATCTTTGATGAAATGTTTTACCGCGCCCGCGTTGCCGAGCGGGGAACTCTCTTTAAGTAAAGGCAGGCCGAGATATTTGAACTTTTCGGCATCCGCGGCCCTGACATTTACAAGGACCTCAAAGCCTTTGTACTGTTCTATGATATATTCTATGATGGGCTTCCCATCGACGGGTACCAACGCTTTCGGCGTATCCGGGAAGATCTTCTTCGTCCTTGTCCCCTGGCCTGCTCCTAGTATGATTACCTTCATGTGTACCTCTCTTTTACGCTATCATAATATCATACCTTCTTACCTAAATCAAGTGGGGTCATGTTGAAATATGGCCTGCCTACTAGCTTTCCGGTGCCCCTTGCTCGACCGATTTTTTCGCCTGTTCTTTTGGACTTACTTCGCTCACCTTACGCATGC
This sequence comes from Candidatus Omnitrophota bacterium, assembly GCA_043821065.1. Taxonomy (GTDB): domain Bacteria; phylum Omnitrophota; class Gorgyraeia; order JABMRJ01; family JABMRJ01; genus JAZFTF01. The sequence goes on along the minus strand of JBDRDE010000109.1, from coordinate 137 downwards.
AAAGCAGAAGCTCGCTACGCCCTACACATTATGGGTATACAACGTACACATGATGGCGCTCATTCGCTTGCCGAGTTGTAAAGCGGCCTCATGCGCTCATTCGCGTAAGTCCAAAAGCACCTGTACATAAGTAACTC
>JBDRDE010000108.1:0-5475 GCA_043821065.1 Candidatus Omnitrophota bacterium | reverse complement strand
CCTGATATGGATCACGTGTATAGTGAGCCGAACGTATTTGTAAAATACAAGACATACGTTCCTGTAGAATGGGATTTTAGGGATCTTAACGAAAAGTGCTCTTACTACCTAGAAAATAAAAAAGAAAGACAAAAAATTGTACAAAATGCATACCAGGTATTATCAAATTATTACACGGGTGCCAAATTTCTGCAAAAGATTGAGGAGATTATAGCATTGACTGGCTGCCAGAAGAAGGGTATCATATAAATTTATGAAGACTTCATTACAGGCTCGCCTCATAATACTGATGGCTCTCGGTTCTATATTCCTCATAAGTGCTTTTACGGCCATTCAAGTAAGCAATCAGATGCATCAGGCACGCGAATTCAGCATATTCAAGGCGAAAGAGGGTGCGTTCGCTGTTATGCAGGGGGTTACTAGTATATTCTCCAGCGCAGGGCCTGAAACTCCCCAGCAAGCCATTATCGCGGACATAAAGCACCTATTCTCTTCGCTTTATGAGGTGGGGCTCTTTGAAACCGCTGCCCTCCTTGGAAAAGATGGTAAGCCGGCGATATTGGAAGGCAACTTAAAACTCTTTTTCGAAGAAGATAGAAGCTTTCTGGAAAAACTTTTACAAGATAATGACGAGAGCAAATGGCTGTTACCAGTTATAAATAAAGAACATAGGGTAGGTAGTATCTTTGTGATCGTGGAGAATCCTTATGGCTATATAGCCAAGCTCTCTTTTTCGCTGGCCGATCTGGAAGAGGCGCTTGTAGCTGTGTACCGTCCGGTCATCCTCACCGTAGTCATAGTGATTATCGGCAATATTATATTGGCAGCCCTGTTATCCCAGGCCATTATCACTCCTATAAAGTTATTTAATCAGGCGACCAAGGATATAGCCAGCGGCAACCTGGATAAAAAGGTAACGATAAAGACCGATGATGAGCTGGAAGAACTGGCCAACACCTTCAATTATATGAGCGAAGAGCTTATAAAGATGCGCTCGAAAGCGGAGAACGCCAATCCTCTGACCAAGCTTCCCGGCAATATAGTTATTCAGGAGGAAGTCGATAAAAAGATAAGCGGGGATAAGAGATTCCTTCTCATATACAGCGACCTCGACAACTTCAAGGCCTTCAACGACAAATATGGGGTGGAGGCCGGTGACAGGGCGATAATGCTTTCTGCCGCTATATTTAAAGAGTCCTTGGAAAAAGAAGGCGACACCAAAAACGATTTTCTGGGCCATGAGGGCGGAGATGACTTTCTCTTGCTTACGGTGCCTGAGCGGGCGCGTAAAATAGCGGATCATATTATACGGGAATTTGATAAGCGCATAAGGGCTCTCTATGACGAAGAGGACCTTGCGCGCGGGTATATAGAGGCGACGTCAAGAGATGGTGATATCAGAAAATTCCCTATAATGACAATATCGCTGGCCGGGGTAGGCAATACAGGGCGCAAGATTGTATCATATGCCCAGCTGACCAATATCGCCGCAGAGATAAAGCATAAAGTAAAGGCGCTCGAGGGAAGCAATTTCTTGGTCGACAGAAGAACCGATGACAGAGGCATGGCTGCCAGGGGCGAAAACTAAGAAATAAAACTCTCTTATTTTATTGAATACCTTCTACGTTCAAAATGCCTTGGTTGGTCATCTGTGTGGGCTGGTATCGATCTTCTGATACTTTGTTCTGAGGTATGTTAAGAATCTGAGACCAGCCGTCGTCTCTGTTCCACCTCATATCCAACCATTCGTTCCTCAAGTCTTTGACAGCCTTAATCGGTGACACGGAATCTTTTATAGTCTCTGTTATCTTGGCGGCCGCGGTAGTCGGCACATATATCACATCGCCGTCCTCTATCCTTACATTCTTGGCCAAATTACCGCGGTATATGATGTCGAACGCGTCTACCTTCTTCACTATCGGGTGCAGCTTATCTGGCTTTACTATCAACACCCTGCCCAGGGCCCGATTGTTGCCCCAGTCAGAGAGAAATAGCGCGTCCCTTAAGGTAAAACTGGGATGCGGTATGGTATATGGCGTGGCGCCGGACTCTGTGATGAAATAGAAGGTCTTGCTGTTAAACTGTTCTATGCCAACATATACGGAAGGGTCCTGCACGTACCTGCCCAGAGACTCTTCCACTTTCACCTGGGCTTCTTCTCTTGTCAGGCCCATGGCATTTATATTATCGTTTATAAGCGGCAGGATGATAAATCCGTCGGGGCGCACTATAGTCTTGCCGCTAAGTTCGGGGTGGTCACGCACGCTTATTATTATGACATCTCCCGGTCCCAACGTAAATAGTTCCTTCTTCTCTTCGACCTCTTTTCTCTGCGATATTATCTCTTCTATCCTAAAATCCTGTTCGGTATTGTTTAAAAGCGAGTCCGCCTTTTTATATATCACAAGCTGTTCCATGTCCACATCGGCCTGGGCCTCTTCTAAGGCCTGGCTGTATTCGTGCATATCCAGGAGCCCTTCCGCGGCCTCTTCGACTCCTATGATCCCGCCGTCTTCCGCTCTTTCACGATCAAAGCCGTCCAATATAATGCGCTCCAGGCGCATCTCTTTCTCGTAATGCTCCTTCAGTTTATCCATATGTTTTTGGCCTGTTCTATTATCCGGGTCTATGGCCATTAGATCTGAAAACGCCAAAAGCGCTTTGTCGTAATCCTTCTGTTTATAGTAGGCTATGCCCTCTTTTGTAAGCTCTTTTATCCTTGTTTGATAGAGTGCCCTCGCGTCTTTTTTGTAGTCCGATCTCGACCTCTTCTCTTTTTCGCTCTCCTCGCTTCTTATATCATCTAAGTACTCTTTGACATATTTGTCATCAGGGCTTTTATGCGATATATATTCGAGTATCTCTATAGCCTCTTCTGTATTGCCCAGTTTCCGGAAGACGGTCGCTATGCCGAAGTACCTGTAGAGCTTCTCTTCTTCTGTCATCGGCTGCCCGATGATACCACTTATAGATGACTCATCCGAAAAGCCTGTATCTATTGAGGGCTTATATAAGACATGATCCTGGCTCGTATCTTTAATGTTAAATGGTTGGACTACTGCCAGTGTGCCCCTGGCGCGCTGGCGACTACCTCCAGAATAAGCTATCAGATCTGAGCCCTGGGACATAAAAGCCTGCCCTTCCTGAGCCAGAGAAACGCTAGTAAAAAAACAAATAGCCAGCGCCCCCATCAGGCCGAAAGCTGCCCCTTTTGTGATAACTCTTCGCTCACACATTGTAGATTTCCTTATAAATAATAAATTATTATATAAAACAGGCGAGTTATAGAAGTATACCTGCTGAATTCCGGTTTGTCAAGTCGGGCTGGGTAAAAACAAATTTTAAGAACCACGGCCGCCGGGGGATGTTTTTCTAACAAGTCGTTATCATTCGTCGGGTTATTGGATCAGTAGAGGATAAGGGGCCTGTTAACAATGGCGGGCGTTGTCTGTCAGAGCGGATACTGGGCGCCTGCCGCTATCAGGAGGGGGATACAACCCGGGGCACGCCCCTATCACGATGTATTATACCAGCCAAGGCGTATTTGTATAAGCGGCCGTATAGGCGGCTTAGTGAAGACATAATAAGTAAGATGTTCAAAGAGCCTCTCCGATATATTTCTTATGCTTCCAAAGGCCTTTTTGGTTATTAATGAACCTTTTTCTATGAGCTGATTTATGATGCAGGCTATATCGAGCATAGCGCACCAGATCTTCATGCTGACTTTATCTTTTGAGTAAAGATGCCCTAAATTGTATCCCCCGTTCTTCTGCATGTTGTTACCCTGGTTCTCAATAACCCATCTTAACCTCCCTCTCTCGGCAAGCTCGACCGCGTTATCCTCACAGAGCCTTAAACCATCACTTACAAGCCATACGTAGTCACAGTTTGTCTTTGTGCCTTCTATCTCTTTGCAGGTTACGATGTTAAAGGACCTTTTGCCGTCCCAGTGTTTGGCCGCGTTTAACCATGTATACGTGCCTTCTACGGTGACTTCGCGCTTTTTGGAGTTTGTCTTTCGGCGATTAAGGCGCTGGGTGTGTGAGCGCCTCTTGCGCGCCTCGATATCTCTGGTATCGCGGCTTACTATTACATTTTTGCTTGCGATCCTTTTCTTTGTGGCCATGACCCAGCTATATACTTCAGGCATAGACCCTTCTTTAAAGACTATAATCCATTCCATCTTTAACTCTTTTAATATCTCAAAGACAGGAGCGCACGCATATAAGCTGTCAAGAAGCACGCATATAGGAAGCCTTGGGTAGAGCCTTCTTAGCTTCTTAAAGAGCCTATAAGAGGCCTTTCGTTCGCAGTCCTGCTTATCATACAGGCCATCTTCGCTGTTTTCTATCCACTCACTCGCCATGGGCATGCAAAGACCGTCGGGTGTCACTAAGGATGCCTGGAGCTTGTTATGAAGCCAGATGTCGCCTCCGGAGGAATCCTTGGAGGCCAGGCAGTGCTGGCAGTGCTTGTAGTTAAACCTGTATACATAAATGCCGTCTATGGCTATCGTATGGTATTTATTCATGAGCCGTTGTTTTTCGAATACCCTCATGCGAAAGAGGTTTCGCATAAGCATCATCTGAAGTGTTTCGAGCTCATCTGTCTTTGTGCGCGTAAAGAGATATTCTATTGTGTCCGCGTGAGGAGTACGCGTAATATCATGCTGGCCGCAAAAACTTTTTAGGTTTTCACAAAACCGTTCTGTACGCATATGGTCTGTTATTCTTTTGCGCGAGCCGCGCTTGGTAACCAAGCCTAAGAGCGCTGCCCACATGATAGTCTGGCGGCTGTAGCCTATCCTCTGCTGAAGGCGCGTATCTGTAAGGCCAAAGAGCCACTCATTAAAGCTCGGGAAGTAGTGCTCAATGGTAGCGGATAATACGCCGGCAAGGTTATTTACACCTTCTGCCGGGGGCTCTTCTTTTGTGTCCTGACATAGAGGTGTATCATCTTGCGGCTTAAAGCCGTCATATCCTTCATGTGCTCTTTTACTATCCAGTAATTCTCCACCCACTCAAGTACCTCCTTACGCAGGGCCACCGGCACATACTGCGTGCCGGTCCCTTCGGAATCGGCCCAGGTTAAGTGAAGTTTGGTATGCCGGGCATCTTTGTCTTTAGAGCATTTACACCTTGGGTTGCCGCAGCGTATCTTTACATAGACAGGGCTCGCCATGATAAACGGGCCTGTGCGTGCTATTTTCTTTAGGACTGCCGCGCGCCTTTTATCCAACACCGAAAAACTCTCCTTAAAGCCTCTTTTTTGAGCCATAGGGCCCTCCTTTCGTTAGCTGCCTTTTTAGAAGGATAACATATATATATTATCCAATTATACACTAAAAAATGGGAGCGCGCAAGAAAAATTTTAACTTTTTTCTACCACGCTCCTGGTTTTAAGCGTAATCCCTATGTTTAAGGGCGGTTACATCCCCTCTAGTCAGCACGAAGAATTTATGTTCTTAATTACTGG
>JBDRDE010000107.1:0-17059 GCA_043821065.1 Candidatus Omnitrophota bacterium | reverse complement strand
AGAGTCAGATCTGTAAAGTAGGTGATAAGTAAACAGTGTAAGTCCCAATATCGCCAGGGCAAATAATAATATGAACGACCTTGTCGCAAGTAAGGGTATCCTCTCTTTAAGAGGCGGTTTTTCTCTCTTCCCGGGCCTACCGGACTTCTTTGACCTTGTCTTCCTAGTGTTCATAATTGCGCTCCCTCCAAGATTCTTTCGCATAGCTGGACAAAACCTATTCCCGCCGAAGAGGCCGCCTTCGGCAGGAGACTGCGCTCGGTAAGGCCTGGTATCGTATTGACCTCCAAGACATATATCCTGCCGTCGTCACCCAGTATCATGTCGACGCGCGAGAATGACCTGCACCCAAGCGACCTATGGGCCGAGATCCCTATATCCTGAGCCATCTTAAAACAAGATGCTGTGATCGGCGCGGGTACCATATACCGGGTCTTCGAGCTCTCATACTTTGAATAATAATCGTAGCATCCCCCTTCGGCGCTGATCTCGATCACAGGAAGAGGCTTCTCGTCAAGTATCCCGACCGTAAGCTCTCTGCCTTTAATGAATCTCTCTACAAGCACCGTCTCTCCGAACTTGAAGGCCCTCTCCACGGCCTCGTCCAGCTTCCCTTTATCAAAAACGGTCGACAGCCCGATGCTGGAGCCTTCGCTTCGCGGCTTCACCACGAGAGGCACATCCAGTTTGCCAAGCGCGAGGCTCTCGCCCTTCTTTAGGACTTCGCACTCCGGGACAGTCATGCCCGCTTTTATAAATACCTCGCGCGACGCCAGCTTGTCCAAAGCGAGCCTGGAAGCCTCGGGCCCTGAACCCGTGTACGGGATCTTTATATCCTCAAGTGCCTTCTGTATCGTCCCGTCCTCCCCAAAGCCGCCGTGGAGCACCAGAAAGACCGTCTCCACTTTCGCCTTCTGCATGACCTCTTGAACAGACAGGTGATCGAGCACATCTATGAGGATAATATCCACACCCACCCTATTTAAAGCGGCATATACCGCCGCGCCGGATTTAAGAGAGATCTCCCTTTCGCTCGATGGTCCGCCCGCCAGTACGCCGATCTTGCCTCTCCCGGTCATCTTATTATTTTCACCTCAGTTTGGAGCGATACGCCAAAGTTCTTTTTGACGGCGCTCTTGGCCTTGCGTATCAAGGATCTTACATCAGAAAATGTCGCCTCGCCCCTGTTTATTATAAAGTTGGCGTGTCTGGCCGAGATCTCGGCGCCTCCGGCTCTAAGCCCTTTGAGTCCGCTCATCTGGAGCATCTGGCCGCTCGTGTATCTGGAGCCCTCCGGGTTCTTGAATATGCATCCGGCACTAGGGGCTGTGTAATCCTGCCCCTGCATCTTCTCCTTTAGCCTGTCGCCAAATTTTCTGCGCAAAGCCTTCCGGTCCCCATTTTTCACCTTGAAAGCCGCCTCAAGTATCACACGGCCCGAGAGCCCCGAATCTCTGTATCCAAGTTTTAAAGCCTCACCCTCTAACACCGAGGTGGACCCCCTGCGATCTATTACCTTGACCCACTCCAGAAGCGCGCCTACGCCTCTTCTTTGCCCACCCGCGTTCATCATAATGGCTCCACCCACGGTACCGGGTATACCGGCAAACCTCTCCGGGCCTGACAACCCTTTCTCGATACACTTTTTAATAAAAACCGAAAGGTCGCAGCCGCTACCGCATATAGCCGATCTCCCGGAAAATCTTATCTTCCTGAAACAGGGCGCTGAGAGCCTTATCACGACCTTGTCTATCTTTCCGTCGAATATGAGGAGATTCGATCCGCGCCCTATGATAAGAGGCTTGATCCCGGCTTTAGAACAGATCTTCAGGGCGCATTTGAGATCTTCCGTTGAGCGTGGCTCTATCCAGACCCTGGACGGTCCCCCTATCTTAAAGGTCGTGTGATCTCTTAGAGGCCTGTCGAAGCAGACTAGGCCTTTCAGTGATCTCTTGAATTCTCTATACGCTCGAGGTTTCATCTTCTCTTAATTTAGCGCTCAGTTCCTGAGCGACCCCTCCTATGTCACCGGCCCCCAATATAGCTATGAGGTCACCGTCTTGATAATTATCATACAGGTAAGCCGCGATATTCTCTTTAGGCATTATATGAGTGTTGTCTGATCCCGTTGTCACGACCTTATCATAAATACTCTTTACGCTCACGCCTTGTATCGGTTTCTCGCTGGCCGCGTAGATATTGGTCAATATAAGCTCGTCAGCGTGCCTAAAAGACGATCCGAATTCACTCGATAAACTCTCTGTGCGCGTATAACGGTGCGGCTGGAAGACCGCCACTACCCGTCGCGGATTGAGAAGCCTGCACGCCTCGAGAACCGCGGATATCTCAGTGGGGTGGTGCGCGTAATCTTCGATCAATGTCACGCGCCCGGTATCAGGATATATCTGGAAGCGCCTCTTGGTCGACTTGAATTCGGAAAGGGCCTTGGTTATCACCTCGAACCCTATTCCTACATAGAGCGAGAAGAGGGCAGCGCCCAGGGCGTTCAATATATTATGCCTGCCGGGCACATTGAGTGTGATCTTGCCTATATTCTTGTTTTTATAGATACAATCGAACCGCGAACAGATGCCCTCCGACTCTATGTTCACAGCGCAAAGGTCGGCCTCCGGTGAAAGGCCGAAAGTGCTGAACCTCCGGTTATAATGAAGGAGTATCTTCCTTAAAAGCGGGTCGTCTATCAGAGCGAAGAAGTTCCCATCAGGCTTTATCCTATCTATGAAAGTGAGATTGGTCTTCACTATGTGCTCCTGGTCCTTGTAGTAATCCAGGTGCTCCCTATCGATGTTTGTCACGAGAGCGTACTTTGGCGCAAGCTTAAGATGTGTTCCATCACTCTCGTCTGCCTCCGCGACTATGAATTTTCCTTTTCCGGAATAGGCGTTGCTTCCCAGATTATAAGACTCTCCCCCGAGTATGCACGTAGGATCACATCCGGCCTTTATCAATATCTCCGCTATCATAGCGGTCGTGGTAGTCTTGCCATGAGCCCCTGTGACCGCGACGCCATCTCCCTCTTCCATAAGCTCGGCCAGGAGCTCAGACCTGTGAAGGACATTGAGACGCTTTCTCCGCGCGGCCAAGAGCTCCGGATTATCTTTGGATATAGACGATGAATAGACCACAACCTGAGCGTCTCCGATATTGGCCTCTCGGTGGCCCTTGTATATCAGACCGCCTTTGGCCTCTATCAGTTCGGTGAGATTGTTGAGGGCAACGTCCGAACCGGTGATTATGTAGCCCCTATACAAAAGCACCTGCGCCAAAGCGCTCATGCCTATACCGCCTATCCCGATAAAATGTACCTTGGTGTTACTCTTTAACATATGGCTCTCCCGATAAGGCCGCTACCTCTTCGGCCAGCATCTTAGCGGCATTCGGATTGCCGAGCCGCTTTGAATTCTTTGAAATTTTATCCAACTTGTCCGGGTCCTCTAAAAAATTCAATATGATCTTCTTCAGGCCATCTGCATTCAGGCTCTCCTCTTCCATGGTCACCGCGGCATTGTTCTTTGAGAGATAGTACGCATTCTCCTTTTGGTGGACATTCTCGGCCGAGTAAGGGATCAGGATAGATGGCCTGCCAAAATATGTAAGCTCCGCTATCGTCGTAGCCCCCGCGCGCGCGACTACAAGATCTGCCGCCGCATAAGCCCTATCGACCTCCTCAAGGAACGGAAAGACCTTAGACTTAACGTTCTCTTTCTGATATCTCTTCTTGACGGCCTCATAATCGCTCTCTCCGGTCACGTGGATTATCTGGAGCCTCTGTTTTCGCATATGATCTATGCCGCTGGCCGCTCCCACGACAGCGTTATTTATAGAAGACGCCCCCTGGCTTCCGCCCATCACGAATATAGTGAACCTTTCTCTCTCCAGCCCAAACCTCTCTCTGGAGCGGTTCTTGTCGAGGTTGACAAAGCTGCCCCTGACGGGATTGCCTACGGTCGTTACCTTTGACTCATCTTTGAAAAACCTCTTTGTCTCCTCAAAGCTCACGGCCACCCTGTTTGCAAATACCGATTCTATCCTGTTGGCGAGTCCGGCTACGAGGTTCTGCTCATGTATTATACGCGGTATTCTCAGGCACCAGGCGGCAAAAATAACCGGGCCCGACGCGAACCCGCCGAAGCCGACAACGCAGCATGGACGGCGCTTGATCAATATCTTCAAGCTTGAATATATGCCTCCGACCAACTTGATAAAGAACCTCGCCAGCAGAATAGGGTTGCGTGTCCTGACAAAAGGGTTCTGCGGCAGAGCAACGAACTCGCAGCCGCTTACACGCAGTATCTGGGCATCTATAGGCCTGTCGCTGCAGACTATAAGCACGCTGTTTTTTGTATTCTTCAAGAGCTCCTGCGCCAGTGCTAATCCCGGAAATATATGCCCTCCGCTCGCGCCGCACCCTATAACTATATTCATCTTCTTAGAAGCAGGAATCTCTTCTCCTCCGAATTCTTAAGTATGTTAAGAAGCAGGCCTATGGCGATCATGTGGAATATAAGGGCGCTTCCTCCGTAACTTATAAAAGGCAGGGGCATCCCTTTAGTCGGGAGAGCGCCTATAGTGACCCCTATGTTGATTATGGCCTCAAGGGCTATCAACGATACTATGCCTAGCGCCAGGAATCTCCCGAAAGGGTCTTCTGTCTTTAAAACCGCTCTCATCCCCTGCCAGATCAGGGCCATGAATAGCAGGGATACAGAGAGTGTTCCGACAAGGCCAAGCTCCTCCCCTATAATAGAGAATATAAAATCTGTATGGGCCTCGGGAAGATAGAAGAGCTTCTGCTTGGACATCCCCAGCCCCACCCCGAGCATACCGCCTGACCCGAGCGCGAGAAAGGACTGGATTATCTGGAACCCGGTCCCTCTCGGGTCCCGCCATGGGTCTATAAAGACTATGATGCGGTTCCATCTGTAGGGGACCCTGTATACCAGTAAATAAAAAATGGGTAAGGAAAAAGCGAAGAGGCCCGTAATGTATGACCATTTTATATTGGCCGAAAAGAGCAGTATGATCGTAAACCCGACTATCAATATCGCAGTCCCTAGATCCGGCTGGATGAGAATGAGCCCTGCGACGGCGGCCGTCACGGCAAACAACGGGAGAAGGGTGCGTACGGGCCTGTCTATTGCGCGGGCCTTCCTCGATAGAAAATCGGCAATATATATTATGAGCACCAGCTTCGCCATCTCTGACGGCTGAAAGCTGAAGCCCCCCATCTTGAACCAGCGCCTCGCTCCTCCGACCTGGCTGCCTATAGAAGGCATGAGCACCAATATTAATAGAAGTACGGTCAAAAGGAGTATAGTGCGGCTATGTCTTTTGAGCAGCCTATAATCGAAGGACATCGCTCCGAATCCCGCCAGAAGGCCTACAATGAGAAACAATAGATGCCTCTTCAAGAAGAGCATGCTATCGCCCATATTTTCATAGGCGTATATCGCGCTGGTCGAATAGATCATCACTATTCCTATTGAGATGAGCAGCGCCGTGACCATGAATATAGATATCCTTATACTCCGCATATTATTTTGTGGAGCCCCCGGCCTCAAGGCTGGGGCTCCCTCCTCGAATGGTATTGAGCGCCTCCACGGCTTTACAAAAGAGGTCTCCTCTCTCTTTATAGTCTTTGAACATGTCGAAGCTTGAGCACATAGGAGAGAGCATCACCGTATCTCCGCTCTTCGACTTATCGAAAGCCTTTGCGACCGCGTCATTCATATCAGAGGCAAAATTTACGGGGACGACATCTGAAAAGACCTTGGCGATCTTCTCTCTCGCCTCGCCTATCAGCACAAGAGACTTTACCTTCTCTCTCAAGGCATTCGTCAGGATCCTGTAATCCCCGCCCTTGTCCTTGCCGCCGGCTATCAATATAATACCTCTCGGGGAAGACTGTAACGCTTTATAAACGCTGTCTACATTTGTGGCTTTCGAATCATCTATAAAACGAACCCCTTTGACTGTGCCTATAAACTCAAATCTGTGGCCCAGCGTTTTAAAACTGGTCAAGACGCCGCTTATGCAGTCGGGCTCTGCGCCCATCAATAGCGCCGCTAAGCCGGATGCCAGGGAATTCTCCAGGTTGTGCTCTCCTTTAAGAGAGAGCGAATCAGAGGATGCGAGCCATACATACCTTTTGTCTTTACGGACTACGAGCTCCTCGTTCTCCACATAGGCGCCATCATGCCCGGTCGAGAGCCTGTTCTTGCTGAAGAAGAGGACTTTCGATCTAATCGTGGGGGCTATATTTCTCAGCCTGGTCTGATCGTAATTGAGTATCGCGTGATCATCCTCCCCCTGGTTAGCGAACATCCTCATCTTTGCGTCTACATAATCGCTGAACTCGTTATACCTATCGAGATGGTCTTCCGTTATGTTCAATAATATAGCTATATGGGGCCTGAAGGTATCTATTCTCTCCAGCTGGAATGAGCTTATCTCAAGGACCACCACATCGCCTTCTTTGGTCTTTAAGGCTATCTCAGTAAAGGGCAGCCCTATGTTGCCGCAGACGTAGACAGGCATCCCGGCCTTCTTAAATATCTCCCCTATAAGCGAGGTGACCGTGGACTTGCCGTTTGTGCCGGATATGGCTATGATCCTGCCTTTGCAGAAGATATAACCCAGCTCTATTTCACTTATAATGCGTATCCCTCTCTCCTGGGCCCACTTTATAGGCAGCGAGCCGTCCTCAACGCCCGGGCTCACTACGAAGAGCTCGGTCCCCTCCAGGAACGCTTCCGTGTGGCGGCCGATCTCGCAAGCTACTCCCATGCCCTCCAACTCCGATGCCCTCTTCGCCAACTCTGCGGAATCGCCATTGTCAGTTATCTTGACGACGGCCTCACTCTCTTTCAAAAGCCTGGCCGCCGCAAGGCCGCTCGAGGCCAGACCAACCACTGTTACATTCTTACCTTTAAATTGCGCTATATCCATTCTCTACCTCTTTAAATTGCCTCGTCTAAACAACTACTCTGTATTTGGTGCGCGTATACACGCTTATCTCAGTTTGAGCGTCGCCAACGTCAAGAGCGACAGTACGATCGCTATTATCCAGAATCTTATTATTATCTTGTTCTCAGGCCATCCCTTAAGCTGGAGATGGTGGTGTATCGGAGCCATAAGAAAGAGCCTGCGTTTTCTTACCTTGCATGAGAAGACTTGCAAAAGTACCGTCAGCGTCTCGAACACGAATATGCCTCCGACGATAAATAAGAGAAGTTCCTTCTTAACGAAGACCGCTACGACGCCTATCGCGCCACCTAAAGCCATAGAGCCTGTATCGCCCATGAATACGCTGGCGGGGTAGGCATTAAACCAGAGAAACCCCAGGCAGCTGCCGACTATAGCCATACAGAAGACGACGAGCTCGCCGGCGCTAGGGTGAAAGAAGATGTTGAGATACTCGCTCACCTGCGCGTGGCCGGTGACATAGCTTATGATAGCGAAGGTAAAGGCCATCGTCGCCATGCAGCCTACAGCCAGGCCATCTAGGCCGTCCGTTATATTGACGGCGTTGCTCGATGAGACCACGACCACTACGACAAAAAAGACATACAGTATGCCTATATCCAAGACAAGATACTTAAAGAACGGTATGTTTATAGTATTCTGGAATGTCGTGTCCGCAAACAGGATGAGCCCTATCACAGAACCTATCACTATCTGGCCAAAAAGCTTGGACGTCACCATCAGCCCCCTGGACATACCTTTGGTCTTTATATAGTCATCTATAAAACCCAATACGCCGAAACAGAGGGTCGAAAGGAGCGCCAGGAGTATAAATTTGTTGGAGAGGTCCGCCCAGATCAGTGTCGAGAAGCCTATGGCGCCTATGATGATAATACCCCCCATAGTTGGCGTTCCTTCCTTGTGCTTGTGGTATTCGTAGATCGAAGGGGCCTCTTTTCTGAGCACTTTCTCTTTTATATTAAGCTTTTCGAGCATCCTTATTACGGACGGCGCTATCAGAATGGTAAATAGAAATGCGGTGACCGCGGAGAAGACCGCGCGGAACGTTATATATCTAAATACATTAAAACCGAACCACAGGTCTCTCAACGAATAGAGATAATGATATAGCATATATCCTCGCTTAGTTTACTACTCTACTTATCTATAATTTACGAGTTGCCCTTTCCATCCTCATTGCGCGCGACCCTTTTATAAGCACCGCATCGCCAGATTCAACAATATCTTTGAGTATTTCGGACGCCTCAATGGCATCTGCGCAAGACCGGAGACGGCGCCTTTTCATGCCGGCGCGCGATGCTCCTTTGGCAGTGTACCTCGAAAGCTCCCCTACTGTGATAAGATCATCGATGCCTGATTTTGCTATTATACGGCCGGCCGCGTCATGGTAGAATCGCCCCTTCTTTCCAAGCTCCAGCATATCGCCGGAAACCATGATCTTCTTTCCCTCCACTTTTAGGCATGAAAAGGCCTCAACAGCGTTCTTGAGAGAGAGGGGGTTAGAATTGTACGCATCATCTATAACGGTTAAGCCGTTTATCCTTCTTTGCTCCATCCGCATCTTTGGTGTCTTAAAGCCGGTCAGTACCTTCCTAATATGTGAGATGCTGATACCAAGCCGTGAGACCGCCGCTATGGCCGCGAGCGCGTTGTAGATATTGTGCTTGCCCGGCGCGTTTATAACTAAGGGGTACGCATCGTTGAGGACGAAGGACGCGCTTTCACTCAATCTCACGTTTGTGGCGCGAAATGCGTTACCGGGCCTCAGGCCAAACCGCAATACTTTGCACCCGGCCTTCAGGCGCGAGAGCATGGGATCATCCCCATTCAGGATCAAAAGGGAGTCGCCGGCCAGCCCCTTGGCCATCTCTGACTTGGCTTTAAGGACCCCTCTCTTATCCTTTAAAAATTCGAGATGGGATTCGCCGATATTAGTGATCACACCGATAGTCGGCGTCAATATTTCAGTGAGCCTCCCTATCTCTCCAAGATGGTTCGCGCCCAACTCCAGCACGGCGGCGTCATGCTTAGCCTTCAGACCCAGGAGCGCCATGGGCAGTCCGACAAAATTATTCTCCGTACCCCTGTTCTTGAGAACGTTGTAGTCAACGGACAAGATAGAAGATACGAGCTCCTTCACAGAGGTCTTTCCGTTGCTGCCCGTAATACCGAAAACCGGTATATTGAATCTCTTTCTGTGGAAGGCCGCTATATCTCCCAGAGCCTTCAGGGTCTCTTTGACCACTATTACAGACGCACATTTGGGTAATGCCCCGGATACGCGCGAGACTATAACGCCGGACGCCCCTCTCTTTAGGGCCTCTCTTGTGAAATCGTGGCCGTCGAACCTCTCCCCCTTTATCGCCAAAAAGACCTCATCCCTTTTGACAGCTCTCGAATCTATAGATAAACCGCAAAAAGACCTTCTTCCCGGGCCGGAATATAATCGGCCGCCTGCAGCTTTTAAGATATCTCTAACGCTAAGCATCTCTTCTCGCCCTCAACAATTCAGCAGCTGTCTCCATATCGGAAAACGATATCTTCCGGTCCTTTACTATCTGATACTTCTCATGTCCTTTACCGGCCAGAAGTACTATATCTCCCTCACGCGCTAGAGACAGGGCCTCCCTGATCGCTTCACGCCTGTCTTCGGCTACTGAAATGGCCTTATAATCCGGGCTGATCCCATCCACTATCTCTTTTATGATGCCGCCCGGATCTTCATGCCGGGGATTATCCGAAGTGACGACGACGTGGTCTGAGAATTCCGCGGCTATCGCGCCCATCTTTGGCCGTTTACCCCTATCTCTATTCCCTCCGCAGCCGAATACCGTTATCAGCCTGCCTCTCTTCAGCGGGTAGAGGGCCTTAAGTACATTCTCAAGAGCGTCATCCGTATGGGCGTAATCCACAAAGATCTTGACCCCTCCCGACTCGAGCATCTCAAGTCTTCCGGGAACCCCATCTACGCCCTCCAAGCCTTCTTTGATCGTATCGATATTTATGCCTTCGGCCCACGCGCAGGAAGCGGCGGCGAGCATATTATAAATATTATGCGTGCCTATTAGACGTGAGCGCACTGATACGGCATTGCCATCCACATGCAGGTTGAACGTGCTCCCGCCTATATCGAGCGTGGCCCTATCCGCGTAGATATCCGCCTCACTTGTCATACCGTAGCTTATTACAGTGTTGCATGAGCATCCGCTCTTTATCTCCTCAAAGTTCGGGTCATCCCTGTTTATGATAGCGGCCCTCTCTCTGTTTAGACCTTCAAAGAGTGATCTCTTCGCGTTGAGATAGTTCTTGAAGGTCTTATGATAGTCCAGGTGTTCGTGTGTCGCATTGGTAAATACGGCCGCGCGAAAATCTATCCCGTACGTCCTTAGCTGGTCCAATGCGTGACTCGAGACCTCCATAACGCAATAGTCGATCGAGAGGTCGGCCATCCTCCTTAAAAATCCCTGCAGGGTGATCGGGGAAGGGGTCGTGTTACCAGACTCTATGACCTCGTCACCGATCTTGCACATTATCGTACCGATAACACCCGCGAGCAGGCCCGCTTTATTTAAGATCCTCTCGAGGATATACGTGACCGTGGTCTTGCCGTTAGTGCCGGTGACCCCTATGACCTTTACCTCTTTAGAAGGATCTCTGTAAAAATTGACCGCGGCGGCAGCTGAAGCGACCCTGGCATCTTTAACGATGATCTTCGCCGCGCTGCCCGTCTCCATATCTCTCTCTAAGATGACCGCCGAGGCCCCTCGCGCCAGCGCGTCTTTTACATATAGATGCCCGTCCGCGGCGTTTCCCTTAATGGCTATGAAGAGATCTCTCTTTGCTACTACCCTGGAGTCGACCGCTATATTATTTACGGTTATGCCGTTGATATCAGCTTCCGCGGTATATTCTATCCCTTTAAGCAGGCTCTTTAGATCGGTCATATCCCCATCTCTTCATCCGTCTTGTCTGCAGCGACATTTAAGTATCTTAACACATCCACAGCAACATCCCTAAAGACCGGCGCCGCTACTACACCACCGTAATAGATCGGGCGCGGCTCATCAACGCTCACGACTATGGCTATTTTAGGGGAATCGGCCGGGGCAAATCCTAAAAACGTTGCAACAAATTTAGTGTGAGAGTACGCGCCGTCGCTCTCGATCTTCTGCGCGGTGCCGGTCTTGCCCGCAGTTGTATAGGCATCGGCGCGCGCGTTCCTGCCAGTCCCCTCTTCAACAACGCCTTTTAAGATATCCCTCATAACATGTGCCGTAGATTCCGAGAGGACGCGCTTAGTATCGCCAGGAAAGAAGGCCTTTATGAGGTCGGCGTCTTCGTTTCTTATCTCTCTTACCACGTGCGGACGCACTAGGCTGCCTCCATTGGCTATTACCGAGATAGCGGTAACGAGCTGTATCGATGTAACGCCGACCTCCTGCCCTATAGGGACGGCCGATATCGAGACGGCCGACCACTCTTTAGGCGGCCTGAGTATACCCGCAGTCTCTCCCGGAAGATCTATCTGTGTGAGGCGGCTAAAGCCGAAAAGCCTGGAGAACCTGTATACCTCCTCTGCCCCCAGTACCTGGGCTACCTTTGTGATTCCGATATTGCTCGACTTCTCTATGACCTCTTTAAAAGTGAGCTTGCCGTGCGGGTTATGATCGTGGAGTATCCTGCCGCCGACGCGGTATTCGCCGTTCTCACAGAAAAATTCCTGGTCCAGATCGACACTCTTATTCTCGATAGCTCCGGAAGCGGTTACGACCTTAAAGACACTTCCGGGCTCGTATAAGTCCGCTACAGCCCTGTTCCTCATCTGATCTTTTGTTGAAGAGGAAAATGTGTTGAGATCGAACGAGGGCCTATTGGCCAGGGCCAGTATCTCGCCAGTAAATGGATCCATGACTATAATAGACGCGCTCTTAGCCCTGAACTTCTTATATGCCCTCTCCAGTTCTCTCTCAGCTATGTGCTGTATGGTCTCATCGATCGTCAATATGACGTTGAGGCCTTCTGAGGGCGGTATCGACTTTGTATCACCCGAGAGGATACTGCGCCTCTTGGCGTCCCGAACGGTCCATCGCCATCCTGAAGAACCTTTTAGATATGCGTCGTACTCAAGCTCGACGCCCTCCAATCCTGTATCATCGAGGCCGGCAAATCCTATTATATGGCTGGCGAGAGGCCCCTTTGGGTAAAACCTCTTGTACTCCTTGACAAGTTCCACGCCGTCAATGCCGAGCGCGTCAACAGCATCCGATGTCTCTTTGTCCACTTCTCTCTTTATCCAAGCAAATGAATTATCCTGATCTATCCTGCCTGAAACAAAACTCTTATCTAAGTCGAGCAGCTCTGAAAGCGCTTGGGCCACAACATCCTGATTCTTTTTGGCTATCTTTTTCGGGACCGCGTATATGGAGTAGACACTATGGTCCACAGCCAATTTGCGGTAGTTCCTGTCCAGTATATCACCCCTCTGCGGCTTCAGCTCTAAGACTATATTATGCTGATTATCTGCTAATTTTGATAAGTATTCTGATTTAAATGCTTGAAGGTATATAATTCTGGTAATATAAAACGCTAATATTGATATAAAAAGAAAAAATAGTATAAATAGGCGGGTATTATTCTGCTTACCTTTATGCAATTTATTTCCTTACAAGATTCGTTTATACGCGGCGGTCTTCTCTAGTATGGCTTTATGGTGTGGACGTTATTTGCGGGCGTTGCTTGCGCTTCAGACCTCAACGAGAAGAGATCTACGACATTGCGCACAAATAACGGCATCGTTCGGGGAATCGCTTCACTTGCCAGACCGGGTGCCTCAAAGACCTGCCAACGCTTCGGGAGAACCATCTTAACATCGCTCTTCGCCAGTTGCATCTCAAGATATGACGGAGCCTTTAGCCTAGCGACATTATACTCCAATTCTCTCCTCTGGTCAAGAAGCTTGTCGATCTCAATATTGCTTTGATTAATTCTATAGCTGTACTTAACTGCCTCAATTCTTAGGTGGGTATACATAAAAGTGTTGAGTGTGATTAGCGCTATAACCGTTAAAGATTTTATAAGGTTCATATTCTCTCCGCTGCCCTCATTTTAGCGCTTCTTGATCGCGGGTTGTACGCGACTTCTTCAGGAGTCGGCCTGATCGGCTTTTTGGTGATTACTTTAAGTACCCCGCCGCGTCCGTACTCTCTAAAACGATTCTTGACTATCCTATCCTCTAAAGAATGGAAAGATATAATACAGGCCCTCGCCCCTTTCGCTAGGGTGCCGGGAATCTGGTCTAATACGCCATCTAGGGCTTCCAGTTCGCCGTTTACAGCTATCCTTAGGGCTTGAAACGTTCTCGTAGCCGGATGTATCCGCCCGTATCTGTAATGCGTCGGCACAGCCGCGCGGATAGTCTCAGCCAGGTCCAGCGTCGTCTCCAGGGGTCTATTTTTTACTATTGCCTTGGCTATCCGGCCTGAAAAATTCTCTTCCCCGTATTTTCTGAGTATTCCGGCTATCTCGCTCTCTCTTGAGGAGTTGACCAAATAGCCCGCGCTTAGATCGAGACTTCTGTCCATCCGCATGTCCAGCGGGCCGTTCTCTTTTAAGCTGAATCCCCTCGCGCCTTCTTCCAGTTGAAGAGAAGATACGCCAAGATCAAATAAATATCCATCTATTTCACCAACGTTATAACTCTCTATTATTTTTTTTAGATCTTTGAAATTGCCCTTAGTTAAAAATACGTTACTTTTAAACTCTTTCAGATTCTCGCGCGCTCTCTTTAGCGCGTCGCTGTCTTTGTCGATCCCTATCAATTTGCCGTGCGGGGCTATCCGCTGTAATATCGCCTTCGCGTGCCCTCCCAGCCCGACGGTGCAATCTACTATATTCTTTCCGGGAGCGAGATTCAGGTGCTCTAGCACCTCTTGCAGCAATACCGGATGATGCACCTTATCCATCCGGCCTATCTGTTCTTCCTCTTGGTTATCGATCTTACCGCATCGCAGCTTCTCCAGGTGTACTGCGTAAGGCCGATATCGGACGGACTGGAGTTTAGCGCTCTCATCCTGCGCAGCCGTTCTATCAATGTATCCATTCTTATGAAGACGAAATCTTCTTTACTGCCCCTCAAATTGCTTACCATGCTTTTTACAGTCATACCCCACTCTCCTCTCCATACTTGCTCGACTCTGCATTGAGTTAGCGCCTACGGCGCTAACCTACAAATCCATCAATTTTTCTGCGGTATCCTCGAACGAATCTTTGTTATCATTATAGAACTTATTCCACTCCGCCTTGTCCCATATCTCTATCCTATTTGAAACACCGGTTACTATGACGTCCTTCTTTATGCCGGCGTAATCTTTTAGGTACTTTGGCAGGAGTATCCTCCCCTGCCCATCAGGGGATGCCTCTACCGCTCCTGAAAAGAAGAGCCTGTTGAAGCGGCGCGCCTCCTTCTTGGTGAAAGAGAGCGCTTTAAACCTCGTCTCCTGGCTTCTCCATTCATCCTCAGAGAATATAAAGAGGCACTTATCCAGGCCCCTTGTTATATAAAATTTCTCTATATAATGGGCTTTCGCCGTCTCCCTGATCTTGGACGGCAGGATTATGCGCCCCTTCTTATCTAGTGCGTGTTCGTACTCTCCATAGAACATGTTTCCTCCACTATCCTCCACTTTCAACCACAAGTATACACAAGTGAGAGAGGCTTGTCAAGCGTATTCTAGGGGGGTTTTAGCGGCTTTTTACAATACGGATTTCAGACACAATAGGGTGTGCTTTCAGAGGGTGTCTTATTCTATATGTTGGGGTTTGGATAAAAGGCTTGTAAAATAAAAAACTTTATTCTTTTATTTTTCGGGTTAGATCTCGTCTGCTCTGCGCTTCCCGAAACTACAGATGCCCCTCTTCTCGGATGAACGTATAAAATCTATGAGAAACTTCGCCTCGGCAGATACAAGCTCCTCTTCCATCTTTATCAGGGCGTTTTTAATATTTAGCTCGGATCTATAAATAAAAGAAAACGCTTTCTTTATCTCTTTTCTCGCATTAACATCTAAACCGGCGCGCCTTATACCTACCACGTTATACGAGGCCACTACAGAATCTCTCTCTACGGTCATGAACGGCGGAACGTCCTTGCCTATCCTGGCTGAACCACCTACCATGGCTATCTTCCCTATGCGAACGAACTGGTGGATAACACAGCCTCCTGACATAAAGACCATATCCCCCACTTCAACATGGCCGGCCAGGAGTGAACTGTTGCATATGGTGACCTTGTTGCCGATCTTGCAATTGTGGCCAACGTGGCAGAGCCCCATGATGAAGTTGTCGTCCCCGATGGCTGTCGTAGAGCCTTCCTGCGTACCCCGGTGGATCGTGACAAACTCTCTTATAATATTCCTGTCGCCTATCTTGAGATACGATGGTCCGCCTTTGAACGCGATATCCTGCGGCTCGTGGCCCAGGACAGCGCCCATGTGTATCTGACAGGACTTTCCTATCGTCGTGCCGCTGGCGACAAAGATATTATGCCAGAGCTTTGTGTCGTCTCCGATCTCAGTGCCGCCTTGGACTATCGTGTACGGACCGATCTCTACATTCTTTCCCAGCTTTGCCCCTTTATCGACGATGGCCGTCGAGTGTATCGACATTATCGACTCCTTATTTTGCAGTAATTATATCACACCCCACCCGAAAGAACAACCCCAAACCTGCTGCATGTAAAACGCCTCCAGGGGGCTTGCCTCCTATTAAGCGCTGTCGGGGGCCTGTCTTCTCTTAAGGCGCCATCGTGGGCCCGCTTCCGCTTGTCGTTCGCAAAAGGATACGCGCCTTTTGCTCACTGTACGAAAATTGCTCCGCTGTCATAAAAATGTCATGATCTAGATACGCGTTTGTGCTCGCAATTTTCGATAGTCGCTTCAGCGGACCCACGATGTCGCCTTATACTCAGTTGCTTCGGCAAACCCCCGACAGCGCTTTATGATGCTAGCGTAGCTATATTATGCCTCAGCATAAGCTTATGCTGGCGAAGCGATGCTGTGTGCCTGCCGGAGCGAATATCGAAAATCGCTTATACTTCTTTCGCGCCTCCAAGATTATAAGCTTTTTAGCATAATAAGCGATTTTCGTTACAGCGAAAAAAAGGCCGTTCCTTTTTTGAGCGACGAGCGGAGGCAGGTACACAGTAGCGCTTCGCAAAGATAAGCGGAGGCAAGCCCCCGACAGCGCTTAATAGGGTAGCGCTATACGCTCTTGAAAGATGATTGGACCTTTCGAATGTCCTCGAGTTCTTCGCGTCTTATGGGATTCATGGATCTCTGGAGGATGGTAAGGGCCCTGCGGGCGAACGGCCATGCCGGGTGCGGTATGATCGCTAACAGGTCTATATCATTGAGCCCCGCGCGGTCGGCTGTAAGCAGCCCGAACAGGACTTTGAGCGTCATAAACTCCGCGCTCTTTTTAGCCGTGTCGATGCCGTCTATCGCTATCATGTCCCTAAGCTCCTTGACCAGTATTAAAGAGATGGCTATGAGATCCATATATTCCAAACGTATCTCAATAGGCGATAGAATAACGGCGTCCTCGAACCTGTCAGTTCCGCTTATGGCAAGGGCTTCCAGGTCTCTGGTGCGAAAGATGGCTACATCTTCTGCAGGGTCGAATCTGTCTAGAATATCCTCTACGCTATCGTAGAATACTATACTCTCATTAGGTAAGATGTGGCTGAACCGGCTCCACCTCTCGCTTGTCTTGCGGTAGGATCTGTGCAGCCAGAGACGGCCTTTCGGCAAGAGGTCTTGCGTAAGCAGTGAATTGACGGTATCGGATATCAGCTTAAGATCGAGCGGCTCACTTAAGCCATAAGGTATGCCTATTTCTATATCCCGGCTGCGAGTGAGTACATGTGGGAATCGGGATTCCACAAAAAACATCAGGGACTCCACCGCCCTTATCCTATCCATGGTATCATCCGCGTAGATAGAGCTCCTCGCGCACAGGAGTGACAAGCATACTATTAAAAATATTTTAACCGGCATAG
>JBDRDE010000106.1:0-2122 GCA_043821065.1 Candidatus Omnitrophota bacterium | reverse complement strand
TCCTACGATCTGGGTATCACGGAGGATATCTTTACAGAGAGGTTCTTAAGGCGTCCGCCGAGGCAGTGGATAGATTGATATGCGCTTAGCCAGAGGGCCTTTAGCTCTTATTGCGTTTATAATCATAGCGAGCCCTGTAGAGGCCATAGATCTGCCCAAGATACATGGTTTTGCTGAGACCGCATATGGCTTCAGGACCCGCCACAACGACACTACCAAACATAATACTTACAATCTTTGCGAGCAGAGGATACAGCTCAAGTCCAGCTATTCTCCCAACATCCCGATCCTGAAGGATATGTACACCGAATTTAATTATAAGGGGGACCTTGTTATAGATGAATACGATCAGGGTAAGGTGCGATACAACATAAGGGAGGCCAATCTCTCTCTATCTCCTTTAGGCTGGATGGATGTGAAGCTTGGCAGGCAGGTATTTACATGGGGGACAGGCGACTATCTTTTTGTAAATGATGTATTCCCGAAAGATTATGTATCGTTCTTTATAGGCCGGGATGACGAATATCTGAAGAAGCCGTCAGATGGAGTCAGGGTCTCAGGCTTTACCAAGCTGGCGAATGCCGACTTTATACTTATACCTTTCTTTGAGGCGAATACCGTTGCCCAGGGGGACCGGCTATCTTTTTACGATATGTTCCAGAGCGGTATCGCCGGAAGAGAGTCTGAGAGGGCCCTAAGAGAGCCGTCTCTTAAGCCGAACAACTCGGAGCTGGCAGGTAGGCTCTATCGAAATTTTGGAAGCTACGAGACCGCGCTTTACGCCTTCAAGGGCCATTACCGCAATCCCATAGGTACAAAGATGGAACAGCGCAGGGTGCTCTTTTATCCAAGGCTGAATGTATACGGCGGCAGTATCAGGGGCCCGGCACTTGGAGGCATAGGCAGCATAGAGTTGGGCTACTATGACTCTGATGAGGATAGGGGCGGGAGAAAACGGCATATCCCAAACTCTACATTGAGATGGTTTATAGGATATGAAAAAGATCTGGGTGATGATCTCAGGGTGGGATTGCAGTATTATTACGAACAGATGATCCAATATGGCCGCTATAAAACGTCTCGACTTGCGGCGGACCCTGTAAATGAGGAGATAAACCACAGGGTCACGTTAAGAATAACAAAATTGGCCATGAAACAGACGTTTAGGGCGACACTCTTCGCTTTCTATTCCCCGGTTGAAGAAGATTTTTACATCCGGCCGGTAGGAGAATACGATATAACCGACCAATGGAAGCTGACCATGGGGGCCAACATTATATGGGGAGACGAAAACAATTCCGAGTTCGGCCAGATGAGGAAGAATTCGAATATATACGCAAGATTGAGATATAGTTTTTAAAAACAAGGAGGCGCGATAAGAAGCTGGGAGTTAAAAGCTAGCCAACAGCGAGACGGTCTCTTTTATGGTCTCGTCGGGAGTGGACGCGCCTGCGAGTATACCTACACTCTTTGCTTTTTTGAACCATGATCTTTTGATCGAGGCTGGTGATTCTATCCAGTAGGTCTTTCCATTCTTTGCCTTAGCGATATTGTATAAGCGGCGCGTATTGGCGCTCTTGCACGACCCCAGCACGACCACAACGTCATTCTTTAGGGCCAGTTTTTTTGCCTCTTCCTGCTTTTGCCGTGTGGGGCGGCAGATGGTATTGAAGAATATGACCTCGCCGGCAATTTTTTCTAAGGCCCTGACTATCGGAAGCACTCTATCCGCATTTTGTGTGGACTGCACGACTACCGCGATCTTGCTGGATCTCTTAAGAGTCACGCGCGGCATATCAGAGAGCGAGCTTATGACGACAGGCCTCCTCTTGAGCTGTCCGACAATACCCTTTACTTCTTCATGATCTTTATCGCCGATCACAGCGATCTTAAAACCCGCTTTTTCGGCCCTGCCGGCTATCCTATGTATCTCTTTGACCATAGGGCAGGTAACGTCGATGATATTGTAGCCTCTCTTCCTTGCCGCATTATAGGTGTTTATAGAAGCACCATGCGCGCGGACAATAAGTGTTTTATCGGTGCCTTTGCCCAGCCTCAATATCTTTTTGATCCCGGCTCCCGTTATCTTATTGACGACTATATCGTTATGGACGATATCGCC
>JBDRDE010000105.1:0-3925 GCA_043821065.1 Candidatus Omnitrophota bacterium | reverse complement strand
CTCAGGCATTACCATGATAACGAGCGAGTTCTCAGTAGATACATGGCTTTACTACTACATGATCCCTGAGGCAGAGTTTAATCCCAGTTCTCCATTTAACGGATCATACGTAGGTTGTGTCAACAATAGCTCTGAATCTATAACATTCGATGCTACACGTTACAAAGAGGGTAATTACTGCATGGTCGCATATACCTATTGTGAAGATGGCACCGGTAACTACAGAGAGATAATATCAGACCCTGTACATTTATATGTACAGTACCCGCAGCACTTATCGCCTGAGATAGTGGTATCAGGCAACACGACAGTGCGCCTCTGGAACGGCTTCTGGATGTATGTAGAAGCGCTCCACGCTGATGATGTAACTATATCCGGCCTTCCACAAGGAGCGTACTTTTACACCTATCCAGGATACGGGGGAGAAGACGTAATATACGGATACATCTCATACTATGTAGACAAAGTAGAAGACTTCGACATTACCATCACAGCTACCAGGGGCGGTGAGACTACAGAAGAGATAGTACATGTGAGTGTGACAAACTAATAGTAACTACAGACTACAGGGACGTTTTTAAAATTAGCTTCAGATCTGTCCCAAAATTACTCTCAGACCTGTCCCCAGAGGATTTACATGGGGGACAGGTCTGAGCTCAGTTCTGGGACACTTCTGAGGTCACTTTTAAAAACGTCCCTATTTTTTTACCCATCGGATGTTTGCCAAAAGTATATTTATATGATATAGTTTATCTTAACATAGTTATATTATAAGTATTATGAAGAGAAGATTTTTAGCGACAGCGATCGGAAGCGTACCACATACAGACCCGAAGGAGATCTGCGGGAAGATCCTCGAGACTTATAAAGAGATACCGTTCTGGCCGCAGATGCCAAAGCGCGTGTTCTTTGAGAATATGTATGCCCAGTATATGGAGGGCTTTCCTTGCGCGGTGATCGACGAGGCGAAGAAGAAGGTCTGGATAGAGACATCCGGCGACCTGATGGGCGAGATCGAGCAGGCGTATCATAAGATAATCGAAGACGATCTCGACTACTTCGCGATAACCAAGGCCCGCGCCGCAGGGTTTTATGAATTTCTGGATCAGGCAAAAAAGATTGATCTAAAGGATACGGCGTTTATAAAAGGGCACATAACGGGGCCCATTAGTTTCGGTCTATCCGTAACCGATCAGAATAAGCAGTCTATCCTTTACAACTCCGAGCTCTCCGAAGTCCTTGTAAAGATATTGGCCATAAAAGCGCGATATCAGATACGGAAATTAAAAGAGATATTTGATAAAGTTATTATATTTATAGACGAACCGTATCTAGTCTCTATCGGCTCGAGCGTGGTAAATATAAAGAAAGAGGATGTAACCGCGAAGATACATGAGACAGTAGAGGCGATACACGCGGAAGGCGCCTTGGCCGCGATACATTGCTGCGGGAACACGGACTGGTCGATACTGCTGGGGCTCGATATCGATATTCTCAATTTTGACGCTTATAATTTTCTGGAATCTATAGCGCTCTATCCGGACGCGTTGAAGGCGTTTCTGGCTAGAGGGAAGTATCTGGCTTGGGGGATAGTGCCGACTTCGGATGATATATTATAAGAGACAGAAGATACTCTGCTTGAAAGGCTGGAGAGAGGTTTTGACCATTTAGTGGCTAAGGGCATAACAAAAGAAGCGGTGCTGGATTCCATCATGCTTACGCCCAGCTGTGGCTGTGGCACGCTGCCTCAGGGCCACGCCGAGAAGGTTTTGGACCTTAACATCAGGCTGTCGCATAGACTGAAGGAGATTTATGGAAGATAATGTATCTAAGGTATCTCAGGCATCTCAAGCACCTCAGGAAGACCCTGTCTTATCTAAATTCGGCGGGACCGATACCGCCTATGAAAAGGCGAAAGCGGTAATATTGCCGGTCCCATACGGCAAGACCGCCAGCTACAGGCAGGGGACGGAGAACGGCCCGAGAGCCATCCTGGACGCTTCATGCAGCCTTGAACTTTTCGACGAAGAGATAGGCAGGGACACATACAGGATCGGCATACACACGGCCGATGAGCTTCAGGCGCAGGAGCTTGCCCCTGAGGATATGTGCGCGCAGGTAGAAGAGAAGGTAACATCTATTGTTAGCGGGGATAAATTTCCAGTTATAATCGGTGGAGAGCATACAGTTACTATAGGTGCAGTAAAGGCGCTATTAAAGACCTATAAGAATATGAGCGTCTTTTCTCTCGACGCCCACCACGACCTGAGAGACAGCTATAAAGATTCAAAATTCAGCCACGCGTGCGTCAACAGGCGCATATCAGAGATCTGCGGTACGGTCATAACCGGCACGAGGAGCTTGAGCAAGGAAGAGAAGAACTTCCTGCCAAATCCGAATGTCGCGATATTCAATGTCTATGATATACAGGATATACCGAATTGGAAAGAGAAGATAAGGGATGCCCTTACAGAGGATGTCTATCTGAGCATCGACCTGGATGTATTCGACCCGTCTATAATGCCTTCCGTAGGGACTCCGGAGCCGGGCGGTATGGGGTGGTATGAAGTCCTCGACCTGATACGCTATATGATACAGTATAAGAACATTGTAGGCATGGATGTGGTTGAGCTCTGTCCTATTCAGCAGATGATCGCCCCAGACTTTTTGGCAGCCAAGCTTATCTACAGGATATTGGGGTATAATTTTCTATTAAACAACAAAAGGATACAGCCTAAGAAGGAGGGAGAGACCCCATGATTCTGACCGGCAGTAAGAAGATACTGGTGCCGAAGAAGGTTTTCTTTACCAAGGGTGTCGGTTCACACAAGGAAGAGTTGAGATCTTACGAGCTGGCGCTGCGCGATGCCGGCATAGAGAAGTGCAATATAGTAACTGTCTCCAGCATAATGCCTCCGGATTGTAAGATCGTCTCTAGGAATGAGGGGATCAAAGAGCTCATACCGGGAATGGTCACCTTCAGCGTAATGGCGAGGTGCTCGAGTTGCGAGCCTCACAGGCTTATCGCGGCCTCTATAGGATGCGCTATACCCGCCGACAAAGAACAGCATGGCTACCTGAGCGAACACCACGCTTTCGGCAAGCCCGAGGAGACGGCGGGGGATTATGCCGAAGACTTGGCAGCCGCTATGCTTGCCTCGACGCTTGGGTTGGAGTTCGATGAAGACCAGAGCTGGGATGAAAAGAAGGACCTCTTCAGGATAAGCGACCAGATAGTCCGCACTACAAATATCACCCAATCCACCGTTATCGGCACCAACGGCTGGTATTCCACCGTCATTTCCTCCGCCGTCTTCCTGTTTTAGTAGGCACACCGAATGCCTAATGTTAAGAAGGAAAAAGGTAGATTATGCGACTTGATAAGGCCTAATTATAATGTATACTTATATTAGAGACCCGCAAGGGTATTTTTTTTGGGGTAAAATTAAGAACATTAGATAAGTCTTGTTTCCTGGGGGGGGTAAGATGGGCAAGTATAGATCCATGGCAAGAAGAGCGGCTATAACATGCACTGCGGCATGTATTTTTCTCGCCATGCAGGCCTCTTTATTTGCTGCTACGGCCCCGCCTGGGCCGATCGATC
The DNA here is from genome assembly GCA_043821065.1 of Candidatus Omnitrophota bacterium. Taxonomy (GTDB): domain Bacteria; phylum Omnitrophota; class Gorgyraeia; order JABMRJ01; family JABMRJ01; genus JAZFTF01. The sequence continues at coordinate 321 of JBDRDE010000105.1, read as the reverse complement.
CGCCACCGGGTGGGCCGGGCGGTGAACCACAGCCGCCGGGACCGGATGGGAAGATCTATATATACGCTTATAACAAACCAACATCTGGGACCAGGTACGATAGCTTTATACACGCCATTAGCCGCAGCAATTATCCGGAAATAAACCTTATAACTATTTTACCTCCGCTTGTAAAGGATAGAGATGGGAAGTTCAGAAGATACGATTTTAGCGAAGGTAATGTATTGCTCCGCTTTGCATTAGAGCCTTACAAGAGTCCGGTATCAGTAAACTGCAAATCAAGGGGAAGGGGATACTTCGAAAAGGATTTTCAATACGAAT
>JBDRDE010000104.1:0-21837 GCA_043821065.1 Candidatus Omnitrophota bacterium | reverse complement strand
ATATCATCGTGGCCGCGTATGGCGGTATAGACATCTTTGTGGTTGTATAAAAGCTGTGACGCCCTTCTTATCATCGCGTCTATAATGGCGGGATCCTCTTTTATCTTTTGACGGATCTCATCGGCCGATCCGAATTCGCGCTCGATCGCGCCCAGGATGAAGTGTTTCAGTATGACGCTAAGCTGATCCTTGCCGAATTTGCCGCCTCTCGGCTTTACATAATCCGGCACACTGCTCATCGCCCTCTCAAGCAACTCTTGTGTGAGGTCCGTCGTCCAGCGCGCCTCTTCCGGCAGTTTTTGATGGAGCTCGGAGGCCTTATCATCAGCGTCGGATGGGAATTCTATCGATTGTCCCAGGCGCTCTTTGCGGTCGGCCCTACCCATCTTGGCGAACTCATAGAGCATTATCCTAAGCTGCCTGCCATAACTCTCTACATCCAAGTCGGATCTCTCGACTTCCTGTCGGCTTATCCCGCGCTCCTGGGCGATGCGGTCGATCTCGCGCATAAGCTCGGTCTGCTTGAAATGGTATGTAAGGCCCGTGCCCGCGTTCTTCTCTATCTCGAATATGTCTACGTCGAAGGGCTCTACCTCAAATTGCTCTCCCTTGGAGTTCTGCATTATTATCTTTACGCCGATAGGCTTCTTTCCCGTTGAGTCGAATAAGGTCTCGACATCCACGAGCTCCGCCTCGCCGTCTTTTATCGGATCGCCCGTATCGAGCCTCCTAAAAATAGGCCTTATTATGAAGTCGCACATGACATATGGGATCCAGGTGTACGGATTGCCGGTTATCGTCCGCCCTGGGCGGCTTCCCCTCTCGGAGACATATGTATCCATATAGTCGCCCTCGAGAAACGCCCTGAACTCTTTGAGCGAGAGCCGTACGTGCTCCTCGATCCTGTCGTAGATGACGTTGCGCAGCTTGCTGTCTACGTATTGGGAGAGCATCTCTTCGACCGTGCCGCCGCGTCCGACATTGCCTATCTTATCTACGCTTACTCCGAAAAGATGGTGGTATATCTTGTGATCCTGTCCGGGATCGCTCGATACCGCCTTCGCGCGCGCAAAAAGTGTCAGGAACGTATTCGGCCTGCGGTCTAATGATACAGCCAGCCCCTTCTGGATCAACCTGTCCTGCTGCTTCTGTGTGGCTTCCGGGGTAAGCACTACCGATGGAGGGACATGGATGTAGAGCTGTATTGCGAAGGAGTCGCTCTTGGACTGCTCGTATATCCAGTCGACTGCCTTGTCGATATCGTTACTGGAGAAGGTCGTGGCCTGTCTTCCACCGGACTGGCGCGCCGCCTTAGGGACGACCTCTACCTCTATCTCCTTTACCTTTGGGTGCCTCTTAAAAAATTCTTCGAGCCCTACGTATGTGGTACCTGGTTTGCCATTCCGTATCCAGCCCTTGATATCTTTGGCGGTAACTCTCTTGCCGCCTGCCTTCTTACCTTCCTGGAACGTCCACTCTTTTTGCCAGTCTATCTCTGGGGGCATGAGTACCCAGCCGCCCTTTTTGGGATCGTGGGCGAGAGGGCCCACGTCTTTCGAATACGCGGCGTCTGAGAATATCCTCGCCCCGTTTATAGTGTGCGGATACCCGGCCTCTTCAAGGTCACCATTTACGAAGAGCGGGTGGCCGTGAAGCGGTAGAGGGACATCCATAGGTACTGGGCTTGTAAACTTGATGGCGCAGAAGATGCCTTTCGGGTTCTTCTTAAGCTCTCTGTCTGCGATAGCCTCTGCCTGGCTCCTCTTCACGCCAGGGTGGCTCTGCATATAAGAGACTACGAAGTCTTCCTTGGATAAGAACATATACGCGTCATCTAATACATAAGCGGCGTTCCCGCTTCCGCGGAAGTTCTCTACTTTGCGCAAGCCTCTGGTGATCATCACATTGACAGGCGCGATCTTTTGAAGGGTCGGCCCTTCCTCAACTCCCGCGAACATGTGCTGGCGCGTAAACGGCGCTACATATACCTCGCTTACCCTTTCGTCGGCCTTGATCGCCGATGGATCGATCGTAAGCCCATAGGCGGTCGAGAGCCCTTCATTTCTATAGAACGCTATTTCGCGAAGGTGCGTCATGGTGACCCACCGCGTCTCAAGCTCGGTCTGGCCTCTTGAACCTGCGGGATATACCCCGCGCTCCGGGTCTCCTAGATGGAAGGCCCTCTCTTCTTCTGTCATATTCTTAAAGTCGGTCCTGGTGGTTATGAGGTGTCTCATATACCCGTAGATCCATGAATACCTCTCTACGCCTATCTCGAGTATCTCTTCGCGCGTCAGCGGCCTGCCCTTCTGTTTGCGCCCCCTTGCCGTATGCTCGCCCTTTATATAATCAAAATCGGTAAATCCTACACCGCGCATGGCCTGGCCGAATATTGGAGGATAATCCCATACATGATCGTAGAATATCTCGCTTGTGAGTGTAGCGAGGGCCTTCCACAAGCTCGCTTCATCGGTCTTGTCGGGGCTCTTCTGGCTATGGAGCACGGTAAGCTCCAGGGCGAGCGCTATGTATACCAGTTCGCACCCCCTGGCAAGCTCTTCCCGCAGCCTCTCTTTTCTGGAGGCCACGCTCCCTTTAAGTTTTTCTGCAAGTTCGGCGAGCGCCCCCTTCTGCACATAACTGCCGGCGACCCTCTGCCAATCGTCTATACTGATCTCTCTCTTCTTAAATAAGGAATTGATGTCGCCGATTATTCTCTCTCTGTCGGGGTCGTCAACGTCTAGTATAGAGTGGGCCAGGCTCAAAAGACCGCGATGCGCATAGGCGAGAAACGCGCCGAAGTTATCATCGGTAACAGGCCTTGTGCCATCCCCGATAAGGCCAATCGCCTTATCATAATTATCTCTAAAAGTATAATTCCGTCCATAAGTACGAGTCGATTCTCTTTCGTAGACCTTTCTCCTGCGCGATCTGGCGACATGCCTCTCTTTTTCAAAACTCTTCGCCAATAGGACCTCAGAGGCAGAGACCTTCTTGGCCTCAGCCTGCTTTAAAGATCCGGTCTCGGCGCTCTCTACCTGGAATTCCGCCATCTCTATGGGCCTCTTGGCCACTACGAGAACGGATTTTATCTTTTCTATCCTTTCTGTGGAATAAGACTTGGGCCCCTCTTCGCTTCTCGTACCGAGCCAGGCCTGGTAAGCGGCTACCGCTTCATTGAATTTATATTCGTATGACTCTATATCTTCTTTAGTGTTTCCGTTGACTATATACATGCCGCCCAGCGCAAGCCACGTACCGAAGTCCATATTATCCAGAGCGAGCCCCCTGTGCACCCTTGAGACCGCTTCCTGGATCGTATTGTGATTGTCGAACGTCCCTATTCGTTTGGCCCTGTCCTCATCCTCTAAGAGCGTCTTGACCCTCCTCTTCATACCCTTGCTCTCGCATAGCTCGGTGTAATACTCTTGAGCTTCGGCAAACTCTCCCGCCTTCAACAGCTCGAATATCTTACGGGCCTGGCGCCTCTCGCGTTCCATCTCGGCGCGCAGTCCGTGGACCGGGTCGTCTATCTCTTCATCGCCCACTCCCATGGCGTTGTATACAGCCCTGTCTGAAGCGGAGAACCAGTTCTTGACCATCTGCCGCGTCATGGCGCGCATCCTGCCCTGTGACGATCCGTCGACTATGGCCAGAGAGCTATTGGGGTTGTTGAATAGCATAAGATCCCTCAAGTGCCACGGATCTTTTAACAGGTCCATCAGCTCCTTGGGCGCTATGCCGGTATCTATGATGTCCGCCCCTTGGGCCGCCATCTCGTATGACGGATCGAGCCCTCTATAGAATAGGACGAGGAATATGATCTTTCCCCTTATCGAACGCTCGAGAAGCTCAAATCGTTCTTTCGGAAGGTCCTTTATCCCGTACCAGGCGCTCAGTTTCCCGCCGAAACGCACGGCGTTGGCGCGTATCTGCGGCTCGGTTATTCCGGCTTCCAGGAGCCTGTCTCTTACATAATCTATGTGCTTCCCTATCTCCGCGTCTACGTGGTAACCTATCAGATCCTCGGCGGTCTGGCCTGTGGTAGTGACAAACCTTATATCCTCCGGCGGCCTGACTCCGTACCATATCTCCTCTACATCGAGCGCGGTTTCGGTGTCCAGGCGCGAGATGAGCTCATCGATGTTTGCCGGTTTGCGGCGGCGTTGAGCGCCTAGCTGGTCTTCGACCCGCGTCTTGAGCTCCTGCGGAAGCAGTTCATAAAGCCTCTTAAGTAACGCCGCCTCGAGTGTCCTCTTGACTATGAACGCCTTTGGCGACCGGCTCTTTTTGAGCGCTTCGAGAACGCCTTCCACCGTCTTTATATCCTTCTTCTTGGCTAGCCTCCTTATGTAATCGAATGGCCTCAGCATACCATGCCTTCGCTCAGGGTCTTTTAACAGGCCTTCCAGTTCGTCTATATATTTGACGCCTTTGCCCCATAGCCAGCTCTCGACTTCGCGTCGTTCCTCATCCCTAAACATCTCAAACCGGTATCCGCATGTCCTGGCGAATATCTCGGCTATATACACGCTGGCGGCGTTCCTCGGGTCTCTAACGGCCGCCATTCCCCTGGGTGCTTTATACTCGGAGCCCCTGACTATCTTGACTTCGCTGAAGTGCTTGGCGTTGGGGTTGCGATCTCTGGCCTTGCGGGCCACCTCTCTTATGTAAAATGCCTTGCTGACCGCATGAGTTCTATTAGACTTCTCATATTGCTGGGTAACCATGTCGGACTGCGACCGCGCCATCCTCTTCTTGTCCTTTTTCGGCCCCTCCTCTTCAGGTACGCCAAAATTCTCCATGGATTCGGCTATGACTACGAAGTTCGGCAGGAAGATAAAGTCGTCGGTCACCGTGAAATACTTCTTTATGATATCGTTATCTGCGAGCTTCCTCCTGGCGCGCGCTAGCCCCGCTATCTTCTCCTCGACCGTTTTGCATCCGGACAGGTCTTCGAGTATCTCTTCTTTTACAAATCTCTTTATCTCGCGTTTCTCTTTCTCTGATCGGAATCCATAATATTCGAGCGCGTCATTAGTAGTCAGGCTCAAGCACTTTCTAATAAACTCCCAGTCTTTCGGCAGGCAAAAACCGGCGGATGTCTCCTGTGCCGGTTTCGAAGAGACGGTAGGTGAAGGGGGAGTTCTCATATTGGTAAAGTCCATAAAGACTTCGGCGTCTCCCCATCCGGCCGCGTTGTACGCCAGGCCGTCGATCGTCCCTTTTATCGCCGCGGCGAGGAGGCTTGAATTTTGATTGGGTTTGCCGGCTTCAGGCCCCAAAGGCCTTAAGAAACTGACCGGGTTGTAGTTAAATAACCCCATCGTCTCTTCGACGGCTTCGGCTGATATGAGATCTGTACCGCCCACCCACTGCCACCAATTCCTGACGGATTCTATCTCTGTACCCTTACCGAGGTCGACAAGACTCGGCGTGTAGGCGTAATTGAAGGCCTTGAAGAGCCCTTTATAGCTCGACATATACCTGGGGTCGAGAACGAGGCTCGAGAGTCCGTGTCTGCCTATCACCTCTTTGGTGGCGGTCGTAATACCTATGCGGCGGCGGTCGTATATGAATTTTTCCAGGTAGTCTTCAAGCGCCTTATCTTTAGCGCTGATGATCTCGCGCGCTATCAAAAGTTGTCTAAGTATTTCCTGTCTCGCCTCTCTTAATAGGATCCTCTCTATAGCGCCTTCGTACTCTTCCCTGCCTCCAAGCAGGTCGATCAAGGCCCGCTCTCGACTGCCTCCAAGCTCGATCACGCGCGCCTCTACCCTCTCTTTATATTTATCGGCAAGTTCGGCCTTAGCCTTGGCCGTAAGGGGCGCCCTGTTGGCCTCTATATAGGACTCTATCGATCCGATGCTGCCTTTTCTGAATTTGATCTTGTCGATGCGCTCCATAAGGTCGGGCAATACCTCGATCTTGGCGAGTGACAATATCTCATTCTCTATCTCTATAGCCCTATGCTCGTCATTATCTATTATATTCTTTATCGCCGTCTTTTCTGTGCAGCCCCGCTTCGCTTTGTAGGCATCGATGCGCGATCGGTGGCGGGCGATGACATTCTTTCTCGCCGCTTTTCTCAAGGCTTTTTCGTGCTTCGATATATGCTTCTTGACGTGTCCACCTTCTCCAGCGGCAAGTTCGGTCAATATAAGGAGCGCTGCCGACTGCTCCGACACATCGTCAAATTTGTCTATAAGTCCTAATAGCCCCTTGTCGTATTCTGCCTGGTCGTCTGAATACGCGGCGTCCCCCATCTCCTGTTCGAGCACCGGACTCTCTTCGACCAGTTTGTATACACTTGAGGCGAGAAGTTTATCGTATTCACCCTTCTTGCCCCTTATCTCACCGGAGAGGTGATAGTCATCACTCACCTTATTCATAAAAAGCTCTTCCAGCATCCAGTATCCCAGGAGGTATTCAGACATGCCGAGCGATTGCGTCGTGCCTATCATGATATTTCTAGTAGGCTCACGCTTGGTCGTTACGGTCTCGCCGAATGCGGCAACACCCTCTTGCAGATCGTGCTGTAAGACCATCTCTTTCAATACTGTATCGAGACGCTCACCATTATCGGCGCGGGTAAGGGCCTCGTAAAGAAGATTGCCTTCACTGGAATCTTCTCTTAACACCGTGCAGAGCGCGTCATAGTGCTCCGCGTCATCACCCGTAGCCTGTTTTTCACCTATATATTTCGCGAGGGCAAGCGAGACTTCCGGCGAATCTGTCACGCTCTTCTTTATGAGGCTGGCTATTTGCGCGCTTCTGACCTGCAGGAATCGATTCGCCTTCACGATATCGCGCGCGAGTTCTTCGCGGCCTTCGCCGGCCTTGGCAGCCCTAAGGTCCTTACCGTACTTCGAGCGTTCCACGGCTATTTCCCGCGCGAGCGCCATAAATTCGGAATCCTGCGCCCTGTATATATTTCTATATATAGAGCCGAACCAGTTGCGCAGTGTACCCTCTAAATCTTTATAGTCTATCTCGTTATTAAATATGAAGAGCGGCAGGGGTATGAGTATGTCGCTGGCGTATTCATGCGCGAGCGAACTCTGTGTAACATACATATTGCGGGCGCCGCCTTCTATGAGGTCGGCTATGACGGGCTCTTCGCCGCCCGTCCAGTCGCGCACGAACGGGTCTATCATGTGGAGTATCATGGCGGTCTCGTATGCGCCTACGGCCTTGCTTATTCTGCGCCCCAGGAGGATCTTGGCCGCGTCGGTCTGAGGAGCTATCTGGGCGCCCTGGCGCATGGCGGTAAGGGTACTATTGAACGCCTTCTCTTTAGCTTCAAGCGCCCTCTCTAGTGAATCTATGTGCTTCTCGGTCTTGCTCGCAACATCATAAAAATGGCTATCTATCTGGCCTCTGTAGCGGCTCTGCTGTACGGCGAGTACGCGCGCTTCGCGCGAGGACATACCTGCCGCTCTCGATCGGAGCCTATCTACGATGGGTTTCAGTTCACGGCTGTGTTCGCCAAATACCTTCAGCGCGGCGGCTTCGCGTTTCTCCCGCGTGATCCTGGGCTTGTTGGCCTCTCTGATATCCAGTATGAGCTGCCTGGCTTCCTTCTGGAAATACTCCTCAAACTGTTTTTGGAAGATGTAGTAAGAGCCTTCGAGCTTCGCCCTGGTGATCTTATCACTGCCTACCGCCTCTTCTATCCTAGTGATACCGGAGCTTAGGTACTGGAAGAGCTTCTCCACCCTGCCCGGCTCGCCGGCGCTTCCAATCAATTCATCTTCGTCAAAATCTCCCATTCCGGCCGCTATGAGTTTGTCTATATCCGCGCGGTCTTCGTTAATTCCACGCAGCCTGTCCGCCAGAACTTTGAGCCCGCTCGGGTCAACATTGGTAGAGTTCGCGATAAGGGCCGAAGGATACCAAAACGCCCTTGAGAAGAGTACGTAGAAGAGCTTCTGCCCCTCTTCAAGCGCCTCTTTATGCATTCTGCGTATATTATCTTCATCGAGTTCTCGGTCATATGAAGTAAGCATGACGTCGTGCAGGCGCGCCCTAAGCTCAGTCGGGTTCTTCGACTCGAGCATAGCCTTGCGCATGGCCTCTCCGTCAAACGGCTCATCGATATCGTTTCTCCAGAGTATCCAGTTTACCCATAAGTTTTGCCAGGCTTCAATGCGCTTCTCTCTATGCTTGCCCGCGGTTTGTTTTATCCCTAAGTAATTGAATGGTATCTCTTTATTGGTGGCGATCTCTAAAAAGAAGGCGAAAGCGTTGCCGGAGTCTATTGTATTGGACCGCCTCAGGATATCTATCGCGAGCCGCCTCTGTTTGTTATTGAGAAGCTCGAACAGCTCTAACGTGGCCTTCATCGCTTCACGGGCGTCTTCGCGGCCGGCTGCCATGGCGAGCTCGTACATTATAGACATCGCCAGGACGATACTCACACCTTCCAGATTATCTTTAGATCTAAAACTTGCCGACACCCTTCCGCTTCGGACCTTTATGCCGAATTCTTCAGCCAGTCTATATATATCGAGGTCTATCCCTATACCCGGAGTAGCCTGCGCGCCCGCGCCGCCCGATATCGCGCGGGAGTCGCAAAGAGTGCCGTTATCCCTCAAAAATTCGATGGGCACGCTTGCCCTGTCGAGCCCCTTAAGCCTGCCAAAGATATCATTGACTATATTTCTCTTTCTATTAGAATTCTGTAGCGTCCCGAGCACGCTTGTAACGGCGTGAGCGCAAAGGGCCTTAGCGACATTAAGTTCATTGTGCGCATAATCTTCGGCGTTTGCGCTTATGGGAGTGATCTCTGCGTGTTTAAATGACCTGCCGATCTTGAGAGATCCTCTCGCTGAAACAATCGCGGATCTTCTGCGCGCGCCCTGGGTGCCCTTTCTGGCATCCCCCTTATCCGGGTCGATCATAGTTATGGGCATTTTTACTTCTTGTGAAGCTGACGCTGTAGATGTAGTGGCGGGATCTTCGCGCTGAGTATCCGCCGACCTCACTACGGCCCGCTCGAGAGCGGTGTTTATCGTCCTCTTTATTATGTTGGGATCATATGTCCTCACCCATAAGCTAGCGGTTTCGGGCTCTCTTGCGTCCGCAGATGTATAATATATTATATTTAGCGAGGTTTCGGGTTCCGCTTCTGAAGGCGCGAATGTGACACCTGAGCCTTGTAGGGCATTATTAAGTCTATCAGCCAGTTCTTTTATATTCCCTCCCGTGCGCACGTCTCTCCATGTATTCCACATTATCGGCTCGACATCGCCTGCCCCTTCAATAACTATCTTGAGTATAAAGCTAGCTTTTGATACGCTGACAGAAGCCGTCGAAGTAGCGGCCCCTTTTTCCTGCAGCTCACTGCGCAAGATCTCAATTTCTCTCGGCGCGTTTATCACGAAATCGGCCTTACCTGCAAAAGGACGGTCTGTCTTTGGGTCGCGCGTAAGAATTCGCATCTCGCCTGAGGGCAATGCTATCGGTTGGTTGTTTCCGTAAAGACGATCGGAGGCGCCTTGGGTGTCGGTAAACCTGATAAGCGCCGCGTCAGTAAACGCGTCGAGTAGCCGGACTCTGATATCACCCGCTATCACTATCTCCTCGCCATGATTCCTATGCAAGACCAAATTGCCTGGCGCAATGCCATGGTACACATTTTTTTCGGGTCTGGGAAGCTCCCTTGAAGAGCTCAGTGTATAGTAGACATCCCTGCTTTCGTTTATAAATTCCGTATATATATCTATTATCTGGTCTCTGCCAAGATAGATAGAAAATGGCGTGTCGGGTCTTGTGACAATAAAATGCAGCCCTGGCGTTCCGTGATATACGTCTCCGTATTTAACGCCCGCGTCTTTTGGTATGTTGACCGCCGATACCATGCTATTCGCGCGCCTCTCTACATATGTCAGCTCTATACCGCCGTCTATCGTTATCCCTTCTCCTCCGGCGCAGCGGATCGAACTTGTATCGCCAGGTATATCCACCCGCGGTTTTAGTATTCCTCTCCCGGGCACGAGATTCCAATCCCTTGTAATAAAGACGTCCATACTAATATTCTCACCATGCTGTGAATCGCGCAGGCGTATCCTGATAACATCATTGCCCGCTCTGATGACAACTATTTTTCCTGCCGCCTGCTTTACATGCACATTGCCGGAGCGCGCTTCTCTAAGCTTTCCGTCTAGATAATCCTCCAAGGTATATAAAGACGCGCCATTGGCCATGAAGCTGATACTCCCCTTGTCAGTGTGCTTGTATGCCTGGAGAGTGATTACTTGTTTTCCTTTTCTACGGCTCAGCACTATCGCTTCGGTCTCGACGCGACTCGACCCTACTCTGTTGATCGTTCTCCAAAAACCTCCTTGGCCTTCTATTACAAACTCTCTGTGGAAATTGCCCTCATTGTCAGTAGTCACGACCCTGTCATGCTCAACAAGGAGCCTGTCTTCTCTTCTTTCTATCCCGAGCCTGAGCTCTCTCGGCATCGTATCGACAAATTTTGCGAAGACGGCCGCTGCGCGTCTGGGCTCTAACATCGTGGCGAGCCGCTCGCCCACTTTATCTATTATCCTAACGCCCGTTTTTAAAAGCGAGGCTGCTTCACCTGTTTCTGGCTGAGCTTCTATAGTACCCATCTGGACGCCATGAAAAGCCCTTTGCATCTCATCCTTACCGCGTCTCGATATGCTTATGGCTCTAGGGGCAAAGATGTGGAGCTCCACCCCGCCGTGTTCCGCACCCCCGACCCTGCCCAACCTTATGTAAATTACGTCGTCTTTGTCCGATCTTATTACGAAGAAACCACCACGCACCTGACGCACAGGGCCATCGCCCGGCAGAGATTCCCTGCGATCATCGTCTCTATAATCTTCGCGTCGATATACGCGGGCAGGGCCCGTGAGGGCGAGATCAACGGTACGCGAATCAGTTGGACCGGTGCTTTCAAAATGTGTCACAAGGCACGCGATATCTTGGTCGAGCAGCACGCCTTCTAAGTGTTTTCTGCCTATGGGCACCTTGCTTATATTCTCCCACCTGCCGCTATTCTGCTCGATAACAAAGGCGTACCAGATATTATTTGAAGCATCCATTACGAGAATCCTGTCGAAGTCGAGCGCCAGCTGAAATAGGCGCGCCTCTGCTGTCCCAAGCTTACGCCTAAGAGCGTCATCTGAGATCTCTCTATCAAATGCTTCTACAATATCGGCGGCGCGATCTTCCCCGTAGCTTTGTATGAGCTCTTCTCTTATCGCCACAAGTCCTGGGACCTTAACGGCGATGGCGTCTATTCTATCCGCCGGCGTGTCGTTTGTCGAAGATGTCGCCGCGGCGTACTCTGCAGCCATCCTTGACGCGTCTATCTCCCACTTCTTGGTCCTTAGTGAAAACTTGAATACCGGGCCTGTTTCTTCTACTTTATCGGCAACGATGGTGTCGCCTTCCAGGCGAAATGCCACTCTCCCGTCATTTACGTCATCCCTGACACGCCTGGGCATGGTCTTGGCCATAATAGCCAGGGTGCCGTCGCTCACAAGCATATCCAGATTCCGGTACTCGCCTGGTCCATCCAGCGGCTCGACCGGAATGACATGAGACCCGCTAATAGAGTCAGTAACTATTTTGCTAACGAGTTCGCGGAATGCCGGGGCTCTTTGGACGACAGGCGCCAGCCGCAGGTGTGAGGTGTTGTAGTCATCTCCGCGCAGAAGTGAGCGGTAAAGCTCGAGGTCTGTTTCGTGTGTCGTCTTGGGCGTGACTACGACATAAGAGTAGTCCTCATCCCTAAAGAGCGGCATCAAGCTCTCTGTGTGGAAACCGCCTGCTATGAGTACGGCGCGCTCTTGGTTCTTTTCGTTCATAATATCTATGGCGTTCTTGAACAAGGCGCCATCACGCTCACCGGCTATTGTGTAGAACTTTTCGAGATTACCGAGGTTTTTATCGATCACGCTATTGTGGTGTACGCGCGACCCTTTTATTCCGGTTCTTTTGGCCAGCTTATTAACAATCCGCGAGATGACCTCTGTGCGATACCCGTTTTTATCGGATGTGTACTCTTTGTATTCGTCAGGCGTCAACGCGAGATCGATAAACTTGCCTACGAGTTCGAGACGCTCTGTAACATCTATAAGCTCTCTCTGCTGCTCGTTTGAAGGTATAGACTTTTTAAGAAGGCCTTCCGCCTCCTCTATTTGAGAAAAGAGCGCATCGTTATCGAGCGTGGCGTGCAGCGTTATATATAAAGAATATATATTAAGGTTTGTATAGAGGGATTGATCGAGACCGGCGGTGGCGCCGAGCTCTCTTAGGATACTGTAAAATCGCGCGGCTGTGATCGTGCCGGATTTAAAAGCGATCGACTTTTCGAGTAAGATCTCTACGCCCCTTTCAGGGAGTTTTTTAGACAGCTCTTCTATGAACGCGTCGCGCTCTGTGTTTACTATATCGAAGTCTATAGAATCTTCGATCCTCTTGAGCTCGAGCACCTTTGCGATCTCCTCAAGCCCGTCATTGCGAGGAGGCCTTGTCTGAGTGTAGGCCGACGAAGCAATCTCTGATGCCAAATACCCGCAGTAGGAGAGCATGTCCGCTTCGCCGCGGCTGTAGCCGTATCGCATCCCTTCAAAGGCTTTCAGGTCTTCTGTGTAGATATCTTCTTTTAAAAGCCTTAGAGCCTTTTCCAGGTCGTCCAGATACGCCGAAGCCTCATCCCTGAACGCGTCTATCTTCAAAAACTGATCCAGGTTGGATTGATAAAGGGCCTTGTCTTCTATGCCGTATATATCGAATTGGAGCTCGGGTTCGGATACTATATCGAGATACTCTTCGCCGGCAATCTTGCCCTTTTTAAGGAATGTGTCTGCTACTCGTTCGCGATGGTCTCTTGTGGAGAAGTACCTGAGGTAGGATATCCCGACATCGCCTTCTCCGCCCTCTACAAGGACGAGTTCTATGCCGCTCTCTTTTATCAGCCGCTCAAGGATGGCGGCGAGGTTCTTCTGCCCCTCGTAATTTACGTGGGCGTCCTGTATGTGGATGATCGCCTTGCCGTTCGCGCCCTGGAAAGACTCTTTTATAAGGCCTGTCTCCTGGGGGATATATATACTATTTATATCATAATGTAGTTGTGATAGCTTATTGGCGACTTCGGTGGTAGCTATAGGCATATCGGCGCGTTGGGCGTGCGCCATATCCGGGGATATGAGTGAAGTGAATAGGAACGTAAATGCTACTACTGCGCATACGCTTTTTTTAAAAGGGGCAAGACTTTTTATCCTTGACGGTTCCAATGTCATCTCCTATTGAAAGCGCTTTCTCAATGAGGCCATAATTTACGCCGCGCGTAGCGCGGCGTAAATTATACGGCCGAATTGATCCCGAGCGAAGCGAGGGACCTTATTGCCGCCCCCGGGCGGTCTACTGTGAACACAGCATCCCTGTACTGTGTAAGCGCATACGCGCTTACCTCGTCTTAACAGCGACCCTGTATAGGGTGGCGCACACGCGCCTACCATGCCATCCCCATGAACACGGTAAAATAATATTACTTATGATTACAACGCGATCTCTGTGACCGCCTCCATGATCTTCTTGCGCTGCTCATCCAGCAGATCCCTCTGGAGATTGGCCTGGATCTCTGGGAAGTCGGCATATACGCTCACTATGAAGTCGCGCAGCCTACTAATATTATCGCCGATCAAGGCGAAGAGGCCATTGGGATCGAACGCTACGCTGGTATACGGATTGATCGCGCCATGCAGCGCCTTTGCCAGATCAGCGTACTTTTCTGCGTTCTGTTCAGCTATTATGGCCCTTCTAACATCACCGGAAGCCACGAGCAGCGCTGCGGGGATGTGGCGGCCTTCGAGCCGGCCATATGCATAAATGGCCGCCCTCGCGGATAATACTTCAAAGTTGTGGTTTGTCATAGCCTCTACCACTTCTTGCGGTAAGTAGACTACCGCGCTGTCACTAGTTGCGTCCTCTCCGAGCATGTTGATGATATCGAGTACGGCCCTATTTATGGCGACTGGATCGCTAAAGCCCGTGACTCTGAGCTCGCCCATCCTGTTGATAGGCTTCATCGCATACTCGAGGCTCGCCCTATCAGCGTTGCGATTGAGGGTATCGAATATATTCTCCCAAGTCGTTTCTCTGCCTCTCTGGAGTTCTTTGGGCACATAATGGACGACCGTCTTCTGCTCTTGGGCCGGCTCAAATGCCGTCGGGAGCAAGCTTAGTAGATTGATGATCTGCCTCTGCAGAGGGCTGACGACCTCTTCACCTTCTCTCGGGACCTGCATGTCCAAGTCGTATGTTTCCTTAAACGCGTCCGCGTCGAATGCCTCGAGGTCGAATTCTGACACGGGAAGATCCATATCTTCTTCTGTAAATGTCGCCGTTGATGTCGCAGTCGCCTGCACCTCATCGATCTGGAAGTTGGCGTCCCTGACAGCTTTGAAGGTCGTTGGCTTGGCCTTCTCAGGTTCCGCGAATCCGAGATCTTCGAAGTTATTGTACTGCATAGGCTCTCTTCCAACCTTAAACGGTACGTAGCCTTTGAGTGTAGCGCCGCCTGGTTGTTCGAAGCTGTCTTTGTCTGTGACCTGTTGTATTATTTCGTTGGTCAGTGGCCTCAGACCGCGGCTTTCTAGGAAGGCTTGAAGATGTTCTTGGCCTTGAGGCGATATACCTATAAGGGTAGTAGCCGGCCCTCCGGCTCCTAGCGGCATTATCGCTATGCCTTCCGCTCTTGCCGCGTCTACCAGCTCGCGTATCGGGCCGTAGGTATATAGCGAGTCATTGAGCATGTGCTGTTCGGCCTCGTCCAGCGTCATATCATGTGTTGTCTGAAGCCTTGTGATCTCATCCTGGAGGTCTTTAAACCACTCCTGTTTCTTGTACTGCTTAACGTAGTCAGGTACCGATTGTCCTCTGCGCTCTTTGAATATAAGATTGAGCATGCGTTTGGTTATCTCATCCCTTATATCTACGTGGCGGTTGGCGTTCTCTACTATCGTCTCGAGCGCCTTTGTTACTTTTGCTTTGGCGTCTTCGTCGCCTGCTTTTGCCGCGGCGGCGTTCTCGTTTATCACGCGTAAGGCCTGTATGCCGCGCTCCGCTACCTGTAGTTTTTCAAGATGTAATGGATAGGCGACTTCATCGAAGTCCGCGAGGCCTGCTGTCCATAGTTCGTTGGTAAGTGAGGCCTGCCTTCCTATCTGTTTCCTTCCGTCTATATAGTCTATACCGGCCTGCACAAGCGCAGAGCTCTCCTCTAAGACCTCGATGGCCGCGTCATTATCTATTACATTTATAGATAATGCTCCGTAGCCATTGGCCATGACACCATTGGCTCCTACCGCGCCCGATGGCCAGACGTGTACGTCTACACCGCCGCGCTGGGCGTTTAAGTGTCCCTGGCCTCCTGTAAGGCCGCCGAGCTCGTCATTCTCAAGCTTTACCGCGAGGGCGAATATATCGGCCTCTGATAAGTTTGCCCCTGAGAGCATGCTTGCCGCTGATATAAAGGCTACGAGCGCGACGTTGGATGATTCCATTCCGCCGCCTTTTAATGGCAGGAGGTCTATATCCTCTACCGTTACCTTTATGCCTTTTAGCCCGAATATCCTATCGAATACGAGGTGGGCGGCGTAGTTCATAGGGTGGACATCCTCAGGCTGCAGCCTGTTTATACCCTGGGCGTCTCTTTTAAACATTCCGTCAAGCTCATCCGCTGTAGGATTGTATGATCCTTCGGGTATTTCATACTGTTCGGCTACATACTCTATCCTGTCTTTTTGCTCGGATACTTCGAATTTTATCTTCGCCGAGAACTCACTTGCTACGGTAAGGGTCTGCGGGAAGTCGCTGAGTTTTCTGGCGCCGAACTTCGTGAGCATCCACTGGAAGAACGGTAAGTCGAGTGACGTACCGAAGACGTCCCATCCTCTCATGTGGCCTTCTATAGAGAGCGTCTTGCCTTGTTCGCCGCCACGTTGTATGACATCCCATACCTCCTGGAGCCTGTCTTCTTCTATCGGCGTTATCTGATTGTAGTCTAGGTCTTCTTTTTGCGGGAAGGTAAGTGCCGGGGCCGCCAAGGCGCCGTTATAGTCTTCTACATCTGATGGCGCGCCTTCAGTAAGTACCCTGTTTACCTCTTCTTGGACCTGTTCGAATATCGTATCTGAGCTATCCACGCCCAGCGCAGCTAGGTCCTGTACAAGGCTTTCGTATGCCTTGCTCTCTAGATGTGCCTTCCAGCTCTTGGGAGTCCATCTGCCTTGAAGTGTGTTGCTCATAATCCTGTTGGCTCTTCCGGGCATGGTCTCCTTACCTAATATATGCCTGGCGTACTTTAAGAGGTATTTGAATGCCTGCTTTTTCGCTTCTACTGATGTTAACTGACTATCTATCAGGTCTTGTGCCGCGAGCACGAATCCGGATATGTTGGCCGCGCGCACTATCTCAGGCCTCTGCACGCTGGCTGTGGGGGCTGCCTGTATGTCGAAGGCGGTGGAAGACATGGCGCCACCTTCTCTATTAATTCTTACTACATCAACTGCCCTTCTTAGTGCCGCAGCCCTTAATCGAGCATTTAAACCATCAATGGCTGATTGTCCATGTACGCGCCCGAGCGCGGACAAAAGCATATCTTCTTGTGTAAGCTGTACGCCGGTTTCAACCATTGCAGGAATACTATTTATTTCTCTCATAACCTGCACAACATCGCTCCCTGTAATTACGCGCTCCAGTTTCAGCATTATTCCGGTGTATCTACCTGGTCTACTAGTATCAAGTCCGGCCATGCTGGCACGAATCACCGTATTCTCATTTACATTCCCGCTTACTGTAAAGCCTTCTAAGTTGATATCGCTGCTGGTAAAGCCTGTTTCAGCGCCTCGACTGCGAAACCAGGCATTTAATTCCTCCGCAACTTGCTCTCTCGAACCCTCATTAAAATCGCCGTTTAAGATTACGTCTACTGTAATCTCACCCTGTACTTCAGACAGCGTAATAACAAAATTATTTTCTTCCCACTCGACTCCACTCACCTGCGGCAGAACTGGCGCTGCGAAGGCGGTGGAAGTAGTTGCTGCGTCAGAGGCATTCGAAGATGGTCTGGCAGGTCTTTTGGCTGCCGCTTTTAATACCCCATTTAACGCTTCTTTTACATATCTAGAATCATCCTTCCTGGCAAATATGGCCTGTGCATATCTAAATTGCATATTGTTGGCGCCTACTGCTATCACCGCTTCATTAGCATTCCACTGCGCTACAAGCTCTCCAGGATCGGCTGCAAATATTGACTGCTCGCCTACAAAATCTATTCTGAGATATGTGCCGTCCCAGTTAACATCTGTAATCTTATCCGCTTCGTCATCCGTCGTCGTAGATGTGGCGCCGAGGTCACTCCAAGGCACGCCGTCGCTTGTTAGTTCTGATACTAAAGATTGAGGCGTAGCGGGTATGGGCCTGGCCTCTGAGAGCGCAACATTGATCCTGGACTGCGACTCGGGTCCGTCTGACATATTTACAAATGTTGTTGTCCATCTCTCAGGCTCGCTCGCTGAAACGATCGCGCGGTGCATGACTAAAGTATTAGCGATGTCGAAGGGTGTGAAGAATATCCCACGGCGGATAAATATTCTGTTTAGGTAGTCTGAGATTCTTTCTAGCATCTCAGTGTTGCGTGGGACTGTTATTGAAGAGCCGCCTGTTACCCATATTGTGACAGTGCGCTCTTCTGGCGATACTCTCTCTATCGAAATATCGTCACTCCAGTTCGGCAGGCCGCTATTGGCGATGGCTTCATCTATAGGAACGCCGATCGATCGAGCTTCGTTATCAGTGGTCACGTCAATAATTGTAGTCTGCCACGATCTTATGCTATCCATATGGTGCATCACGAGTTCGCTATCTGAGCCCTGCTTTGGAATAAAGAATATCCCTTCGCTCCTTGTAAGCTGACTATTGAGCCCGTCCGCGAGCTCGCCTATTGTGTTTTCGCCTCTATGCCACACTATCTGATGGTCTAGAGTAAATCCTATCACGAGCTTATCACCGGTCTTATTGACCGAAGCGATCCTCACTATAGGCGTCCATTTGCCGTCTATGCCTTTGCGCAGACTCACTTCTTCCTTGACAGAGCCTTTTAATATCTGCTGCTTGACATCTACGCTACCCGGCCTTCCGTGCAGCATACCTTGCGCGTCACTCTCTTTGATATCTGCGGCCTTGAATTTCACAAGTACTACGTCATCTACTTCTAAGAGGGCGGCATTGGCAGCGTCGAGAGCATCATACACGGAAAAGAAGAAATAGTACGGCCTGCCTTCATCCTGCGCTGGATTATAGATACCTCGCGCCTGATGCATCTGGCCTTCATACACAGCGCGATCTACTACGTGGTATACGTATTCTCTCGAACCCTCAGCATACGTTTCAACCGGGCTCGACGCATCCAAGGATGTCGCGGCATTGGCACCGGATGTCCAGTGGTGATCCTGGAGGGCTTCGCCGAACGTACTGGGCGTGCCAGCTGGAGCACCGATCTGACCGATGCGGTGCTCTAATCTGCCTGTCCCGAATGTGGTTACGGCTTCCAAAGTCCTATTTATAGTGGCAACCGTATCAGTTACGTGTAATAATACTGGCTGATTTACGGCTTTTGTTTTGATCGCGATCGCGCCTTGCGTCGGCATATACTTCGCCGTTGCCGTTTCGTCAATTTGCGTAAGAGCTCCCTGTATTGCCAGGGCGAAAACTCTATAGTGACTAATGTCGATATCTGTCGGCCGGTCGACCGGTAAAACATATCCTACCGGCCTGGCGTCTCTCGTATTTATCTTAACCAGGCGCGCGGGCACTTTATGCGTCTCTATGGTGAGGCCGGATCCCGATGATCCCATGCCGCCTGTCTGGAAACCATGCACCTGCCTTTCGGTCATTCCCGCTTTAATAAGGGCATCACCGATTACAGCATTAATATCTGTCAATCTAGAATTCGGGTCGATAACGCCTATCCTCTCTCGTTTTCCATTGTCATCCACTATTATGGCGAGTGCGCTTCCGCGTTCGCGTAATACCATGATATCTTTAGGGTCTGCGGCTTGGGCTAGCACCACGTTATTCATAAGGTTTCTCAGCCTCTCTGCGGTAAGCTCCTCCACCGCCAGTGAGACCGTGCCGCCCATCAGGCCCTCTGTTATGTTGTCGCCTATTCGTACTTTGAGCATCTGCCCTTCTGTCTCGCTCACGCTTATCTCCGTCGGCGTAGTGGCTTGAGCGGATCCTCTTACAGCCATCGCGACAGCCGCATTTAGACGCGAGCTGACAGTTGTAATACTGTATGTTACATGAAAATATGTATTCGCCTTAGCGCTGGCCATCATAACTTCAATCTGCTTGTTGGTGTGGTTATATCTCACGACAGATGTACTGTCTATTGCGCGAAGAGCGTGGTGCAGGTCCGCGGCAAGCTCTTCATATGTATCCCTGTGAAGATCCTGTGGCAGATGATCGGAAAGGTAACCGAACACCGTAGTGCCGGCCACGTTTATCTCTACCGAACGTGCCGGTTTAATGCGGACATGGGTGTTGTCTATCAAGCCGCCTGAAGAGCCTCTACCTGTCTGCTGGCCATATAATAGTTTTCTATCAACGCCTGCGCCTTCAAGGGCATCAAGCATCAAGGTCTCTGTTTCAGTTTCAAAGCTCTCACTGCTAATAACGCCTTTCTCCGAATCATCTACCTTGACTACGAGCTGTCCGGATTCAGCTATTACGCTTATCGCGTCGCCTGTACGGTTACCGCCAGTAAGATTGTCGACAAGATTCCTGGGAGTAGTCTGCAGCTCTCGCGCTGTGTCTGTCAAGACTTGGTCATTGACAATGTCGATCGACCCGGCTACATGCTCGTCGCCCAGCTTAATGTCTAAAACGGTCGTCCTGTTCTCGCTGACGCTCACCTCCGTAGCCGTCGATGTGGAGGCGCTTGGGGTCTCCCATCTAGGTGTGCCTGGTCTTGTGTAATCGCACGTCTCATCGATTATCTCGCCGCCTACTATGCCACGGAAAACCCGTGCTCCTTCATCCGGGATTATAGCAGCATCCGCTCTCAACCTGCGGCCATTCACATCCTCCTGCATAAGCACGTCAGGAGCTGTGGTAGGCAGTTCGGTTATCCTTGTCCTTACATCTATTAGCGCCTCGGGTCCGAAGAATATATCATTAACTAGCATATCCTCTAAAAGCGCGCCCGTTGTCGCCGGTCGCGTCTGCGCTGCCTGTATCTTCAATAGGCCAAGCTTCTCTTTTACGGCCTTCTCCCTATCAGACAATTCTCCTTTTAAGAGCGAGTGGTAAAGTGCCAGGTTCGTGCGCTCCTTTATCGCAGGGGCGACTACTATATAGGAATAACCTTCCTCTTTAAAGAGGGGCATGAGGCTGGTTGTGTGGAATCCGCCGGTTATAAGCACGGCGCGTTCTGTGCCGCGCTCCTTCATTACTTGTGTTGCGTTCTTGAAGAAGACCTCGTCTCTGTTGCCGGCGATATCGTAGAATTGCTCTAGAGTTTTGAAGTTCTTGTCCAATATATTGGTATAGTCCACAAAGGCCTCAGGGAGGTCTATCCTTTTTGCTTCCTTATTGAGAAAGCGGGCCCAATCCTTCATCTTGAAATGTCTCTTGTCCGATTTATAAGCGGCCAGGTCATCCGGCGAGAGCTTTAGCTCTACAAAATCCTTCACAAGCTCGAGCCTTCTCGTCATGCGTGCGAGCTCTCTCTGGAGGTCGTTAGCGCAGAGTGACTCCGTTACAGACTCTTCGAGCGCCGACATCTGCCTGAAGAGCTCATCGTGATCTATCTCGTTATAGAGCGCTATGTAGTATGTGTATCTCTGGAGGTTGGGGTACTCATTAATGGCCAATCCCTTATCTTCACCCAGCTTCTTTATGAAAGCGTAGTAATCGCTCGCTGGAAGGGCCTCGGCCTTAAACTCCACGGATTTCTGAAGTAGTGTCTTGGAGCCTTGCTCATCAAGGGTCCGCGCAAGGAGATTTATATACCGGTCGCGCTCTTTGTTTACCGTATCAAAATCTATCGAGTCCTCGATCCTCTTTATGCTCAATAGCTCTGAGATCTGGCCATAGGCGCTTATATCGGTGTGCGTTTTTAGATAATCGCAATAAGCGACTATGTCTATATCGTTATCGTTGTAAGACCGGTTCTTTGCTTCAAGATCCTTGAGTTCTTTTGAATATGCTCGGACCTTCAACATCGCGAGAGATCTCTCTACACTCGAGATCAATCCATTTGCGTCGGTCGTGATAGCGTCGACTTTTAGAAACTGCTTAACATTTTCATCATAAAGAGCCTTATCTTCCACGCCATAGAGATAGAGTGGCGTACCGCGATCCGATACGATATCGAGATACTCTTCACCCGCTATCTTACCCGCTTTCAGATACTCCTCTGCTGCCTCTATCCTCGCTTTTTTGGTGGCCATGTGCCTAAAATACGATAAACTGACATCTCCCCAGCCGCCTTCTACGAGAACCAGGCTTATACCGTGTTTTTCTATAACGGTCTTCAGGATCTCGGCTAAGTTCTTCTGTCCGCTGTAGTTTACGTGGGCGTCCTGGATATGCACTATGAGCTTGCCGTTCTCGCCCTTATAGGCATCTCTTATGCTACCGTTTACCCTTGGTATGGCAATATTATCGATATAAGAGTGCGCTGTCGGGATGTGCTGTGCGTCTATGATTGGGCTGTTAGTAACTTTCGCGAAGGACAGACCTGGTGTATATAACGTAAATATAAGGAACGCCAGAGTGAGAATGCCTGAG